>JAIRLB010000059.1 GCA_031259745.1 Rickettsiales bacterium
GATACCAAACATCTTTGTAAAAGGGTTCTTGTATAATAGATTAGACAAGAACCATAATGTATATTAAATACAGTCCCGACTGGATTAAATATGGTCCGGCTGAATATATATGGTCCCAACTGGCAGTAAGCTGCCTGTTAAAACAAACACTGTCCTATGTGATAGCAGCGCAGGCCCGCGTCGCAGACTAAACTTTTCCCTTTGTCGCGCAATCTTTCGCAGAATTTCAAGTCTTCCGAACAGATATAAAATTTGCCGTCTTCCTTTTTTTCCACATATTCAAACCAGTTGTCTTCGTGTTCTTTCAGGTCCGCGAACACGGTGTTCTTGACCAGCGTGCATCCAAAGCCGCATCCGCCGATAGGGACTATCTGACCGGCATACCCCAGCAGCTCTTCCTGGGACACGTTTTCCAATTCTTCATTGAATCTTTTTCTGGCATAGATTTCCGAAATCTGCGGTCCGCCGGGAATTTTCTTGATATACCATCCGGTCGCCAAGTCCGCGTTCGCACGCAAAAGGTTCATCAGCAATATCTGCGGCAGAATCACATCCGAATCAACGAAAAGCGTATAATCAAACCCGCCGGCCAGCGTTTCGCGGACTTGGCGGTTTCTGGCCTGCACGACGGTGTATCCGGATTGGAAGTTAAATTCCGCCTCGGCCCATTCGGGAATTATCAAATCGTAGATTGATTTTAATGTTTCCTTGCAGACGCGCTCGTAACAGGGGATTGATATCAGAATCTTGATTTTGTCCGTCAACATCAGCCGTCCGAATTCGCAGGCATGCATAACTTCTGCGCCGTTAAAGTGCCTGTCGCGCTTGTAAATGATTCGGTCTTCTTTTTTCACATTTTTCAACAGTTTTTCAACAAGCGGCGCGTTGGCCTGCATTTTGGATATTTCTGGATGAAAAATATTAACGCAGTTGAACGATACAACCGCGTTGAATTTCCGCGCGTCATTTGGTGCCAGATTTGCCGTGTCCAGCACCGTGCATTCGCCGCCCAGTTCTGCGGAGATTCGTTTTATATCATTTTCGCTGACAGCCATGTAATCGGGAAAAGAATTTATTATAGCGATTTTTTTCATCAGCAGTTTCTCCGTTATTGGGCAGGCAATCCTAAAAGCTCCCTAAAGTCGGCAATAGTTATTCCAACAACCTTGTTGTCATAGATTACTGGGATATGGGTTATGCCGGTCGGTGCATCGTCTTCCGCATAAGTTTGCCAGCCTGTCAGCATGGAGCCTGGAATCGCTGTGGCCAAATAACTGCCGACAGAACCGGGCGTCATTCCGGAATAGTAAGAGCCGCCGGGCGATGCAATAACCCTAAATCCGGTGCCGCCACCAAAGCTGATAGTGCTACCTTGAACACCGCTTATTTTAGAACCCAAATAAGGTGCGATATCATCGGAAAATCCGCTCATGTGTTTGCCGCCGTACGGCCCGCCAGTGGAACTGCCAATCAGAACGTAAGAACCGCTGCCCGAAATATATCCCGAAAGCAGCGAACCTGAAATACCGTTTATTATATCGGCGACACTTCTGTCTACATAATCAGTGGAAGCAATATTGCCCTTTACCGGCACGGCTATCATTATTCCGGCTATGGTCAGGCATAAAAATTTTATGACATCGCGCGAGTCATGTTTTTTTCTCATTATTCTCTCCTGTTGCGAGTAGTCTGTACACCCGCAAAAAAACCGCCATGAAAAGGCGGTCGGGAAGTTAGAAAATCATATTTCGGAATGACCCTGCGGCTTTCGGACAAGTCCTGTTGTATAGCCAGCGGCAACCCGACCATGCTGTCGGGAATAACGGTGCAAGAAACACCATTATGAAATAACAGCGCTTATCGCACCGCCGAAATAAGGGATTTTCTAAGTCCCGAACCTTAGCTTTTCATTAAGGCTCGCTAAATTATATAAAATTAACAATTAATTAGCAAGCTATAAATACGATGCAAATCGGGCGACTGTATTTTCCCGAAAAATATGGCTATAAAAATTGATAATTGATAATTTCAGATTGCTGTATCGGCCTTCGATGGGGCAGAAATTTGAAATTTCACCACCGTGCGACGCGCAGGAAAGCAAAATCTGACTTCAATCAACCAGAGAATATATTTTATCACCTGCCTTTATGGCAATATGTCCTGTCTTTGCGCCAAGTTGCAGCGAACCGTAATAAATATCTGTTCCTATCATTACATTCAGTGACGGCGTGGTGCGCTTGATTGTGCGTATCCTTACCGTGTTGGAATTCGCGCCGTTATGCAACGTCCTGTAAGCCGCGCAGTCGTCGGCATTGTCGGCGCCGCTGCCGGAACCTTCGGATATTTTGCCAGCTGCGCATGCGGTGCGACTGTTGTCATCATCAGGACTGTAATAATTTTCTCCGACAGCAGCGCATTCCGATTGCGTCGAAGCATAGTATCCACCATTGCACAGCCATTTTGCATATAGTGTCTTGCTGCCTGTGCTGCCGGATGGTATTTCGGAAATCGCCTTATCGCTGAAGTCGGCCAACTGGTGCCATCCTGAGAATTTGGAATTATCGCGCGTTGGTGGCGTGCCCAGACTTGTCGCAACGGCTCCGCCGGCGTATCTGGCCGACATGCCGCCGCCTTTGCCACCGTTCAGATTATAGGTTATTTCATAAACGCCGTCCGGCTTGTACCACGAAAGTACGCAGTTGTCCAAATGCAAGTAATACGAAGTATCGCCTTTGCCGCCGACTATGACAGAATTGTCATAAGCGGCCGCGCCGCGGAATAATTCGTTGCCTATGGGAATGTAATCCCGTTGTGTTATGTCCGCGTCCATAACATGAAAGCCTTTGTCATTATCGCCGTTTATTCTGGACGCTATCAGTCGTCCGTTGGCTTTGTCGCAGCGCAGCCGTCCGTTACCGGTGGTTCTTTTGCCTTGCCCCACATTATAAACTTCTTTCCAATCGCTGATTCCCGTTGCCGAGCGGCTGACAAAGCCTTTTTCTGACATCGCATAGAAATAACCTTTGCAGTATTCCAAGTCGCGCCATTCTCCGAACATCTCCTTGTCGTACGGCAGGCCTTTGCCGGAAGACCAATTGTCCAAAGATATGTCCGAATAGACGATTTGCCCATCTGTTGACATTGATACGAACTGGTTCCCGTCGTATGCCAGTCCGGACCATACGGCCGATACATGCAAATCTGATTCGCCCCATGACGCGCCGTTTGATGACACAAGAATCT
>JAIRLB010000060.1 GCA_031259745.1 Rickettsiales bacterium
GCGTGTAGGTCGATCAGGAATCCGGCCAGACAATCCTGGCGGGCGTGGGCGAATTGCATTTGGAAATTTTGGTGGACCGCCTGCTGCGAGAATTCAAAGTAGATGTAAGCGTCGGCGAACCGCGCATCGCATACCGCGAAACATTCCGCAAGCGGATCGAAGAAGAATACACGCATAAAAAACAGTCCGGCGGTTCGGGTCAGTACGCCCAGGTCAAGATTGTGTTCGAACCCTTGGAACCAGGTTCCGGCTATGAATTCGAAAACAAGATTGTCGGCGGAACCATTCCGAGAGAATATATCCCCGGCGTGGAAAAAGGATTGAAGATAGCGCAGGAAACAGGCGTTCTGATCGGCTATCCTACTGTGGATTTCAAAGCGACATTGTTAGACGGAAAGTATCACGAGGTTGATTCTAATGTATTGTGCTTTGAAATTGCGGCCCGCGCATGTTTCCGCGAAGCAATGAAAAAGGCGCAGCCTAAGTTGTTGGAACCAATTATGAAACTTTCGGTAAGCACGCCGGAAGAATATGTTGGCGACATCATCGGGGACCTAAACAGTCGCCGCGGACAAATCAATGGAATTGAAACGCAGTTTGGCAACCAGTTGATTTCAGCGTATGTTCCGTTGGCTAACTTGTTCGGTTATGTCAAGACATTGCGCTCGTTGTCACAGGGACGCGCGAATCCTTATATGGAATTGTCGCACTATGACGATGTGCCGCAGAATGTAGCAGATGAAGTTATTAAAAATATGACAAAGTAAATTAGTAAAATAAGGAATCATGGCGAGTAATTGAACCTTATGAACTTATTCTGATGCAGACGCAAAAGGACGGGATTTGGATTTTAGATTTTGGATTTTTATTCCTAACTCCTAATTTCTAATTCCTAATTAACAAAAACCAGCCTAAGGAGAAAACCATGGCAAAAGAAAAATATTTAAGAAATAAGCCGCACGTCAATATTGGCACCATTGGTCACGTTGACCATGGCAAGACGACATTGACCGCGGGTATCGTGCATTTCTATGGCGTTGGCGCCGATAAGGAAAAGGGTGTTGGCGAAATCGACAACGCTCCGGAAGAAAGACAGCGCGGCATCACGATCAACACGGCGCACGTCGAATATGAAACAGAAACGCGCCACTATGCGCACGTCGACTGCCCGGGACACGCCGACTATGTTAAAAACATGATTACCGGTGCCGCTCAGATGGACGGTGCGATCTTGGTTTGTGCCGCGACCGACGGTCCTATGCCTCAGACGCGCGAACATATCTTGCTGGCGCGCCAAGTTGGTATTCCGAAGATTGTCGTTTACCTGAACAAGTGTGATTTGGCGCAGGATCAGGAATTGTTGGAATTGGTCGAAATGGAAATCCGCGAATTGTTGTCAGCCAATGGTTTTGACGGTGAAAATACGCCGATTATCCGCGGTTCCGCAGTTTCCGCCGTCGAGGACAAAAAAGACGGTTTGGGCAAGGAATCCATCGATAAATTGCTAAGCGCATGCGACACATACATCCCGCTGCCGGAACGCGCGACAGACAAACCGTTCCTGATGCCGATTGAAGACGTATTCTCTATCACGGGCCGCGGCACGGTGGTAACGGGCCGCGTGGAAGCGGGCATCATCAAAGTCGGCGACGAATGCGAAATCGTTGGTCTGCGCCCGACGCAGAAAACGACGGTTACCGGCGTTGAAATGTTCCGCAAATTGCTGGACGAAGGCCAGGCGGGGGACAATGTCGGATTGCTGTTGCGCGGCACAAAGAAAGAAGATGTGGAACGCGGTCAGATTATCTGCAAGCCCGGCTCTATCACGCCGCACACAGACTTTGAGGCCGAGGTTTATATCTTGACAAAAGAAGAAGGCGGCCGCCATACTGCATTCTTTGCCAACTATCGTCCGCAGTTCTATTTCAGCACGACAGACGTAACGGGCATAATCAGCCTGCCGGCAGACAAAGAAATGGTTTTGCCGGGTGACAATGTTCGCATCACGGTGCAGTTGATTGCGCCGATTGCCATGGACGAAGGCCGCCGCTTTGCCATCCGCGAAGGCGGGCGTACAGTGGGCGCAGGCGTTGTATCAAAGATTATTAAATAAAGCGTAAGCCGAAAACCGCGGGCCGCGAACCGTGATCGGTTTTCGGCTTGCGGCACGAATAAAGGAAAACGAACAATGGTACCAGCATCTAAAATTCGCATTAAATTGACAGCGTTTGACCACCGCGTCTTGATTGAGTCTGTGGATGAGATTGTCAAAACTGCAAAGCGCACCGGCGCGGATGTCGTTGGGCCCGTTCGCTTGCCGACATTGATTAAAAAGTTTACAGTCAATCGCTCTCCTCACGTTGACAAAAAGTCTCGTGAACAGTTCGAAATCCGCAATCACAAAGCGGTCGTAGATATTGTTAATCCAACCCCTCAGACGGTAGATGCCTTGATGAAGTTGGATTTGGCATCAGGGGTTGATGTGAAGATTAAATTGTAATAAAGACAAGGCATAATAAAATGAAACGCAGCGGGTTAATCACAACAAAAATAGGCATGACGCGATTGTATGATGACAATGGCGCGGCTCATGCCGTGACTGTGTTGTCGGTCGGCGACTGTCATGTCATCGGCAACCGAACAATGGATAAGAATGGCTATGTGGCGAATGTTCTGGGCATGGTTGAGGCAAAGGCAAAGCATGTCGCAAAACCCCAGAAGATGGCGGCAGAAAAGACAGGCGTAAAACCATACCGTAAAATCGCAGAGTTCCGTGTCTCCGATGATTGTGTAATTCCTGCGGGAACAGCGCTGTCAGCGGGGCATTTTATTGCCGGTCAATATGTCGATGTCGTCGCCACCAGCAAAGGCAAAGGGTTTCAGGGCGCTATGAAACGTCATAATTTCGGCGGCAAAGAAGCCAGCCACGGCGTATTAAAGGCGCATCGCTCTTTGGGCGGCACAGGTATGCGCGAATGGCCCGGCCGCGTATTCAAGGGAAAAAGAATGGCGGGACAGATGGGCAATGAAACCGTCACGGTTCAGAATTTGAAGGTTTTCGGCACGGATGAATCTGAAAATTTGATTTTTGTCGAAGGCGCAGTTCCGGGGGCAAACGGAACATTCGTATTGGTTGCGGATGCCGTCAAAAAAGAACATAAGAATTTGCCGGTGCCAACTGTAATTGAACAGGCACAGGAACAAGGAACGGTAGAAGCTCCTGCGGCAGAGGAAGTTGTTCAAAAAGGGCAGGGTGAATAATCATGCAGTTAGATATTATAAATTTTGATGGCAAGAAAGTTGGCAAAGCCGATTTGGCGGACCAAATTTTTGGCATAGAGCCGCGCGCAGACATTCTGCACCGCGTTGTGACATACCAGCGCGCAAAGGCGCGCGCCGGCACGCACAAGGTAAAGACGGTATCTGATGTTGCGGGCTCTGGCCGCAAAGTCATCAAACAGAAAAAGACCGGCAACGCCCGTCAGGGCGAAAGATACAATGTCCATATGCGCGGCGGCGGCGTGGCCCATGGGCCGGTTGTTCGATCTCATGCCACGGATCTGCCAAAGAAAATTCGCGCGTTGGGCCTGAAAATGGCCTTGTCTTCCAAGGTAAAAGACGGTTCTTTGATAGTCGTTGAATCTGAAAAATTATCTGTGGCAAAGACGGGCGCGTTTGCAAAACAATTGAAAAAGCTGGATATTAAGTCGGCTTTGTTCATAGGCGCGGATGCGTTGGATGCAAACTTCAAGAAATCCGTGGCAAATATTGAAAACATTGATGCTTTGCCGACAATCGGGTTGAATGTTTTGGATATTCTGAAACACGATAAGTTGATTTTGACCACGGATGCGGTCAAGGCGGTGGAAAAAAGGTTATCGTAAACCGTGAGCCGAAATCGGTTCACAGTTTGCGACTTACGGATCATGCAAAGGTTATGAAAATGGCAGAAAAAAAAGCAAAGAATGAGAAAAAAATCGTGGCATCCGCAGGTGTTTATGATATATTGCGACGTCCGATTATATCTGAAAAAGCGGCAAAATTGTCTGAAAGCAATGGCGTTGCTTTTGAAGTTGCAACGAATGCGACAAAAAAAGATATCGCGCGGGCCATCCAGGCAATATATGGTTTCAAACCGGTAAAGATTAACATCATTATTGTCAAGGGAAAAGAGAAAACTTTCCGCGGGAAACACACGGGCGTGCAGCGTGCCGTAAAAAAGGCGTATGTGTCCCTGCCGGCAGATGCGAAATTGGATTTGTCGGCAAAAGCATAAAAAATTAGGAATAGGGAATTATGGATCGGGAATAATTGTCCTGAATTTCAATTCCGTTCCACAACAAAAGAAGGGTATGGCGATAAGGTTTTTGGATTTGAAGAATAAAAATATTCCTCGTTCCTTATTACTCATTCCTAATTTATAAACGAACAAAGCGAGTAAAAAATGGCATTGAAGCATTATAAGCCAAATACGCCGGGCACACGCGGATTAATCTTGATTGATCGCGGCGGTTTGCACAGCGGTGCGCCGGAAAAGTCTTTGACTGTCGGCTTAAAGTCCAAGGGCGGACGCAATAACTTTGGTCATGTGACCGTCCGTCATCAGGGCGGCGGACACAAACGCAAATATCGTTTGATTGACTTCGGCCGTAAAAAAACAGATGTTGCGGCGACGGTTTTGCGTTTGGAATATGATCCGAACCGCACGGCATTTATTGCATTGATTGAATATAAAGATGGTGAAAAAGCATACATCTTGGCGCCGCGTGATTTGAAGATCGGGGACGTTGTTGTTTCGGCTGACCGTGCCGATATAAAACCAGGCAATGCGATGCCTTTGAAGAATATGCCTATCGGAACGATTGTGCATAATGTGGAATTGAAGCCTGGCGCTGGCGGCCAGCTGGTCCGCAGCGCGGGCTGTTATGCCCAATTGATGGGCAAGGATGGCGTTTATGCGCAGATTAAAATGAACAGCGGCGAATTGCGCAAGGTGCATGGCAGATGCATCGCTACGGTCGGCAGCGTATCCAATCCCGATCAGAAGAATATTAATTTAGGCAAGGCAGGACGCGCGCGCTGGCTGGGCATCAGGCCGTCCGTGCGCGGCATGGCGATGAATCCGGTCGATCACCCGATGGGCGGTGGAAACGGGCACTCAAAGGGTCATACCCCGGTGTCTCCTACGGGTATTCCCGCCAAGGGATATCGCACCCGTGCAAACAAACGCACCGCGAAGATGATTATTCGTTCGCGGCATTTGAATAAAAAGAAGTAAATGGCATGAGCCATAAGCCGTGAACCGCATTTGGTTCTTCGGTTTTCGGTTCACGGTTAATGAAAAAACGGAGTTTTTTATGTCTCGTTCAGTTTGGAAAGGTCCTTATGTTCACCCATCTGTCTTGAAAAAGGCGGCTGAGGCGAATGCAAAAGATGACCGCAGGCCGATTAAAACTTGGGCCCGCGGCAGCACGATTGTGCCGCCGATGGTGGGTTTAACTTTTGAAATTCACAACGGAAACAAATTTATTCCCGTCGTAGTCGTAGAAGATATGATTGGGCACAAGTTGGGTGAATTTGCTCCGACACGCACGTACAAGGGCCATGCGGCCAATAAAAAAGCTGCTGTGGCCAAGGGTGGAAACAAGTAAATATCGTCACGCATCACGAAAGGTAAGAAATATGTCAAAAGAAAGATATAACATCAAAAACAACCAGGCGCGCGCATTTAACAAATTGATTCGCGTCAGCCACCAGAAGTTGGGTCTGGTTATCGACCAGATTCGCGGTCTGCCCGCAGATCGCGCGGTTGATGTCTTGAAATTTTCTAAAAAGCGCGTGGCGGGCGAAATTTTGAAGACTTTGTTGTCTGCGGTCGCCAATGCGGAAAATAATAAAAAGCTGCCGGCCGACAGCCTGTATGTCAAAGAAATCTGGTGCGGCAAGGCCTTGGCCATGAAACGCATCATGCCGGGCCCGCGCGGAAGCGCGCGTCCGATTCTGAAGCCTTTCTCCAATTTGACGATTATTTTGGAATCAGGCGCGGCGCCAGCTAAGAAAACAGACAAGAAAACGACAGGAAAATAAATTTAGGAACAGGGACAAGGGGCAGGAATTTTGCTTCCAAGTTCTGCTTCGGTTCCGCAACAAAAAGGATTGGATTTAAGAAACAGGTTTTAAGAATTGTGCAAATAATTCCTTAATCCTTATTCCTTATTCCTTAATTACGGAGTATATAAATGGGACAGAAAGTATCGCCAATTTCACAGCGTTTGTCTATAAACAAGATTACGGATTCGCGCTGGATTGCCGGCAAGAAAGATTATGCGAAATTGTTGAGCGAAGACATTAAAATCCGCAAATTTGTGGAAAAGAAATTGAAAAAAGCCGGATTGGCCAAGGTTGTTGTCGAACGCTTTGCAAAAAAGGTCGTTGTGACTGTTAATACGTCCCGCCCCGGCATGATCATCGGCAAGAATGGCGCTGATATCGAAACTTTGCGCAACGATATCAAAAAATTGGTTAAAAATGACCAGGTTGTTGTTAATATTTACGAAGTTCGCCGTCCGGATTTGAACGCCATGTTGGTTGCGCAAAACATAGCGCAGCAGATAGAAGGCCGCGTTTCTTTCAAACGCGCCATGAAAAAAGCGGTGCAAAATGCGCAGAAAGCAGGGGCTTTGGGTGTCAAAATCATGTGTTCGGGCCGTTTGAACGGCGCCGAGATCGCACGCAGCGAACAAATTCGCGAAGGCCGCATTCCATTGCATACTCTGCGTGCGGACATCGACTATGCGTCAGTCCAGGCAAAAACGACCTATGGCGTTATCGGCGTGAAGGTATGGATTTACACCGGCGATGTGGTAAACAAGGAAAAGATGGCCAGCGAAATAGCTCGTCCTGCGGAATACGCGGGATCCAGCGAAAGGAAGAGCAAGTAAATTTAGGATTTGCAAATTAAGAAATAAGGGTTTTGATCATGTTAATGCCAAATAAAACAAAGTTTCGCAAACAGCACAAAGGTCGCATTCATGGCGTCGCAAAAGGCGGCAGCGAACTGGCGTTCGGGTCGTTCGGACTGAAAGCCATGTCGCCGGAACGCGTGACCGCCCGTCAGATTGAGGCTGCGCGCCGCTCGATTACGCGTCATATGAAGCGTATGGGCAAGTTATGGATCCGCATCTTTCCGGACGTGCCCGTTACAAAGAAACCGGCCGAAGTCCGCATGGGCAAGGGCAAGGGTGCCGTCGAATACTGGATTGCGCGCGTAAAACCGGGCCGCATTATGTTCGAGCTGGACGGCGTGAAAGCCGAAGTCGCTTACGAAGCGTTTGCGCTTGCGGCGGCAAAGCTGCCGGTCAAAACAAAGGTAGTTGAAAGAAAAGTCAATTAATTTATGATTTCTGATTCAGGATTTGCAAATCGGAAACAAGAAATAGGATTTATGAGATGCCGGAAAAAAAAGTAAAAAAAGAAAATGCCAAAGAAGCTTTGACAAAAGAGGCTCTGCAAAGCAAGCTGGCGGACCTGAAAAAGGAGGCGATGAACCAGCGTTTTGCGCATGCGGCTGGCCAATTGCCAAAGACGGATGTAATTCGCAAAACCCGTCGTGAAATAGCGCGCGTGAAAACAAAGCTGAAATCAGCTTGATAGAATAAATACAAAAAAAGAGATAGTATTATGCCAAGACGTATACTGCAAGGAACCGTAAAAAGTACGGCAAATGACAAGACTGTCGTCGTTGAAGTGGAGCGGCGTTTCCGCCATCCGCTGTACGGCAAGTTTGTGAAACAGAACAAAAAATACAAGGCGCACGATGAAAACAACGAATACAAAGTTGGCGAAATCGTCGCCATCGAAGAACATCGCCCGATCTCCAAGACCAAGTCATGGATTGTAAAGGGCCGGGTCGGCGTCGCAAAGGATACCACGGTGGAAGTGGCGGAATAAACTGACAGGTTTTTTGAGGCCATAAGAACGGCAGTCGAAACCTAAGGCATGAAAAGATTGTTCGATTTGTTTTTTCATGTCGCAACAACCCCCGGGGATTGCCCGGGACAAGGAAATAGTTATGATTCAAAATGAAACAGTTATGACGGTCGCGGACAACTCTGGTGCGCGCAAGGCCATGTGCATCAAGGTATTGGGCGGTTCTCATCGCCGTTACGCGACAGTCGGCGACAAAATCGTTGTTGCAATCAAAGAAGCGATTCCGCGCGGCAAAGTTCAAAAGGGCACGGTGCAGCGCGCGATCATCGTTCGCACAAAGTTCCCGGTAAAACGCGCGGACGGCTCTATCATTCGTTTTGATGACAACGCGGTTGTCTTGATTAACAAAAATAATTTCGAGCCGATCGGAACGCGTATCTTTGGTCCGGTTGCGCGCGAAATTCGCCGCAAATACGATGTGCAGAAAATCGTATCTTTGGCGCCGGAAGTGATATGAATTCGTTACGCGTGACGTAAAAAGCGTAGCGCGAAAACAGAAAAATGTTATCTTGCGCGTCACGCATCGCGTGTCACGTGTTACGAAAAGGGCAGTGAAAATGAAAATTAAAAAAGATGATGAAGTTATAGTTATTTCGGGAAAATACAAAGGCGTGAAAGGCAAGGTTTTGGAAGCTCGCCCGACAGAGTCTCGCGTTGTTGTCGAAGGCGTGAACCGCCATAAATGGCACATTAAGCCCACCCAGGAAAAACCGGGCCATATTTTGGATCGCGAGGCGCCAATGCATGTTTCTAATGTCGCCTTGATCGACCCAAAGACGAAAAAAGCCACCCGCGCCGGCTTTAAGCTGGAAAATGGCAAGAAAGTCCGCATATCGAAAAAATCGGGCGCCGAGATATAAAATAGAGATTTCCGCTGTTACGGAAATTAAACCATAAGGAAAACGAAAATGCAGAGCAGATTGCGTGAAATTTATGAAAAAAAGATCGTGCCTGAATTGGTGAAAGAATTCGGATACTCAAATCCAATGGTCGTTCCGCGTTTGGACAAAATTGTCTTGAACATGGGTGTCGGCGGCGCCGTGTCGGATAAAAAGAAATTAGAATCGGCCGTGGCCGACCTGACGGCTATCGCCGCGCAGAAGCCGGTTGTGACCAAGGCGAAGAAATCGATTGCCACATACCGCCTGCGCGAAGGCCAGGCAATCGGCGCCAAGGTTACGCTGCGCGGTAAAAGAATGTATGATTTTCTGGACAAACTGATTACTGTCGCGCTGCCGCGCGTCAAGGACTTTCACGGGTTGTCAAAATCAAAATTCGATGGCCGCGGAAACTATGCTTTTGGCATCAGAGAACATTTGATCTTTCCGGAAATTTCCGTCGACAAGATGGATTCGATTATCGGAATGGACATCGTTATCGCAACTACTGCAAAAACAGATGCCGAAGGCTTGGCGTTGCTGACAAAAATCGGTTTGCCGCTGGTCTTGAAATAAATTAGGAATTAGTAGTTAGGAATTGGGAATTCCGACTTTTGTTCCGCAACAAAAAAGGATTGGATTTAAGAAAACAGGTTTTAAGAATTATGCAAATAATTCCTTGTTCCTTATTCCTTAATTACGGAGTACATAAATGGCTAAGAAAGCACTGATAAACAAACAGGCGCGTCGCGAAAAGCTGGTTGCGAAATATGCGAAAAAGCATGATGCGATCAAGGCGAAGATGTCTGTTACCGCAACGCCGGATGAACGTATTGACGCCATGAAAAAGATGGCCGGCTTGCCTCGTAATGCAAACCCGACGCGTTTGCGCAACCGCTGCTCTGTCACGGGACGTTCCCGCGGATTCTCGCGCATGTTCGGCTTGTGCCGCCAGCAGGTCCGCACTTTGGCGTCCGAGGGCAAACTGCCGGGCGTTCGCAAGTCAAGCTGGTAAGATAAAATTAGGAATGAGGAATGAGGAGCTTAGGAATGATTATCCTGAATCCCAGTCCCGTCCCGCAACAAAAGGATTGGATTTAAGAAACTGGTTTTAAGAATCGCATAAAGATTCCTAAATCCTCGTTCCTAATTCCTAATAAGTATGGAGTAAACTATGTCATTATCACATCCGATTGGAGATATGCTGACCCGCATCCGAAATGGGCAGAATGCAGGCAAGGAAACAGTTGCAATGCCGAACAGCAAACTGCGCGCCGCGGTGCTGGGCGTTTTGAAAGAAGAGGGCTTCATAACAGATTTTCGCATTGAGGCGATTGATGAAAAACGCAGCAACTTGGTTGTCGAGTTGAAATATGTTGGCGGAACCGGCGCCATCCAGGAAATTTCCGTCGTATCAAAACCTGGACGCCGCGTCTATTCCGGCAGCGTGAAGATGCCGAAAGTGCTGAATGGTCTGGGCATCGCCATCGTATCGACGCCGAACGGCGTCATGACGGACCACAAGGCTCGCTTGATGAACATTGGCGGCGAAGTGTTGTGCAGGATC
>JAIRLB010000014.1 GCA_031259745.1 Rickettsiales bacterium
ATCTTGATGTTCATATATCCGAATCAGTCTGGCGATATAACCATAGACATGACGATATTTATAAACTACTCTTAAAAGAGTTTAGGGTAAGACCTTTGAACATTAACTAGTCATGACCCCAAAAATCGCTTGAAATATATAAATCATAAGCTATAATCAGAACAATGATGAAATCCGCGATTTTATTTTTTTCATCTTTGTTATCATCCCCGGCCGGGGACTAGTTTTCATTTGCGATTTGCGTCGCGCAATCTTATAATAAACTCAATTAATCAAAATACAACAAGGCATAAAATATGTTGGATATTAAATTTATTCGCGAAAACGCGGACGTTGTAAAAAACGCATGCCGGGTCAAGGGCTTTGCCGATTACACGGATGAAATTATCGCACTGGACGCGCGCGTGCGCGAATTAAAGACAATCACGCAGACCAAGACGGCTGAAAAAAACAAAATCACTCGCGAAATACCGACTGCTGCGGACAAGGCGCCCCTGATTGCCAGGTCCAAGGCCATAGGCGACGAAATCGCAGCCGATATGACCGAACTGGCAAAGCTGGAAGCAGAATTGAACGAATTGCTGCATCATGTCCCGAATGTGCCGGCGGCTGATTCGCCCATAGGGCCGGATGACGGTTTTAATGCGGAAGTCAAGCGAGCGGGAAAACCGCGCGATTTTGATTTCACCCCGCGCGCGCATTGGGACATTCTGGACATGAATAACTGGTGGTCGCCGGAAAAAATCGCCGAGGTCTGCGGGTCGCGCACATATTGCCTGAAAGGCGAAATAGCGGAATTGGATTTGGCAATTCAGACTTTTGTGACTCAAAAGCTGATTGCGCGCGGATTCACTTTCATTCAGGTGCCCAGCATTACCAAGCCGCAGTCTGTGTTTGACGCCGGACACTTTAAAGGAAGCGACCTGTCTGTTATGAACAACGACGTGTTTATGCTGGAAGATACAGACCGCTGCCTGTCGGGTACCGGCGAAATTGTATTAAATTCCCTGCATAACAACGAAATCCTTTCGGAAAGCGAACTGCCGATAAAGTACGTGGGATGGTCGCCATGCTTTCGCAAAGAGGCCGGGGCCGCCGGTCGCGACACGCGCGGACTGATTCGTATACATCAGTTTCATAAGGTAGAGCAATTTATATTCTGCAAGCCTGAACTATCGGATGAAATGCATCAATTGCTGTTGGGCATTCTGGAAGAAATTATGGAAGACTTGGAAATGCCATACCGCACGTTGAACATTTCCACCGGCGATATGGGTTTCAACAAAGTGAAACAGCACGACATAGAAGCCTATATGCCAGGACAATCAAAATATGTGGAGCTTGGCAGCTGTTCGTCAATCGGCGAATTCCAAGCGCGCAGAACAAACACACGCTATCGCGAGAATGGAACGAACGAGGTAAAATTTGTCGCGACATTGAACAACACGGCAATGGCATTGCCACGGTCTCTGGCGGCAGTGATCGAAAATCATCAAAATGCGGATGGCAGCGTGAACATACCTAAAAAACTGCATGGTCTTATGGGCGGGCGCGCCAAGATTGGTGGAAAGCATTTATCTTAAAGGCTCGACTGACAAGAAATTATTTTTATATTTATTGTATTTACATGTAGGGGCGGCGAAACGCCGCCCCTACATGTATCCCAAAGATACTTTCTTGTCAGTCGAGCCTATTTTAAAATTATTAAAAATGTTGCGCGCCGGTTTTTGATTCAATTATTCTCACATACTTCGACGGCATAGTATCCGTCGCGCGCATCATCCGTTTCCCGAACAACGCGATAACACGTCCGCAAATTCGTTAACACGTTAATATAAATAAATCTGTCATCGCCACTGATTGCGTTTATAATAGAATCCCCGCCTGCATCCATGTTCACAAGGAACAGCCTGGCCGCATTATCGCGTTCTTGGATTTCGATTAACTTTGCTCTCTTCAAACATTGCAGAACATAATCGGACGCAGTTCCAGCCCCAGTGACGCGCCGGCAAATTCTGACCATGTCCGCCATTTTCTCATAATCACCATAGGTTGGATTTACATAAGATTGCTCAAACAAAGTATCAATCAGCGCGGAATCATCCGCGTGCGCCGCATATTGCGGCAGAAGCAGCAAGGCTGCGATTATAAACGAATTCATCTTTTTATCCCGTTTTTTATCATCATGGCAGAAAATATACATCCGGAACCCAGGAATCATTTCAAAGCCGCACAGCTTTTTGTTTATATTGACATGTCCGTATGCTATGCAATGATTTTATGGAAATTGCAAATTTTATTGTTATAATCATGCGATTTAAAGGAATAATTCATGAAAATTCGCAATATCGCAATCATCGCTCACGTTGACCATGGCAAGACCACATTGGTTGACAACATGCTGAAACAGGCTGGTACTTTCCGCGAGAACGAACGTGTCGAAGAACGCGTCATGGACAGCGGGGATTTAGAGCGCGAGCGCGGAATCACCATTTCCGCAAAACCCACTTCAATCAAATGGGGCGAATATAAAATAAATATAGTCGACACACCCGGGCACGCGGACTTTGGCGGCGAGGTTGAGCGTATCCTGTCTATGGTGGACGGCGTTATTCTGCTGGTGGACAGCGCCGAAGGCCCCCTGCCCCAAACCAAATTCGTTTTGTCCAAAGCGTTAAAGCTGGGCCTGCGTCCCATTGTATGCATTAACAAGATTGACCGCGGCGATCAGCGCGCAGACGAAGTATTGACTGAAACATTCGACCTGTTCGACAAACTTGGAGCGACGGATTCGCAATTAGATTTTCCTTATTTGTACTCTGTCGGCCGCGATGGATGGGCCATCCGCAATCTGAATGACGAGCGCAAGGATTTGACGCCATTGTTTCAGCTGATTGTCGACCATGTGCCGGCCCCGGATTGCGGGGGCACGCGCTGCGCATTGGACGCGCCGTTTAGAATGCTGGCCACAACGTTAGAGGCCGACCCGTATGTCGGACGAATCCTGACTGGCAAAATCGAATCCGGCACAGTCAGAATAGGCCAGCCTGTCAAAGCCATAAACACGAAAGGCGAAACGATCGAGATCGAGCAAGCAAAAATAACAAAAATCATAGAGCACCGCGGCATAGAAAAAGTATCTTTGGAATCGGCCAGTGCGGGCGATATCGTCGTTCTTGCTGGATTCTCCAAAGCAACTGTTGCCGATACTTTGTGCGATTTGACCGTTGCGGATCCAATCCCTGCGCTGCCGATTGATCCGCCGACATTGACCATGACATTCTTTGTTAACACTTCGCCCTTGGCGGGACGCAACGGCGGCAAAAAGCTGACATCGCGCATGATTGGCGAACGCCTGTTCAAAGAAGCCGAGACAAACATCGCGTTGAAAGTCACGCAATCCGCAAATAACGAAGCTTTTGAAGTATCGGGACGCGGCGAATTGCAGCTGGGCATTTTGATTGAAACAATGCGCCGCGAAGGGTTCGAGCTGTCCGTATCCCGCCCGCGCGTCGTCATGCAGAACGTGGAGAGCGGCGAAAACTTGGAGCCGATCGAAGATGTCGTCATCGATGTGGATGATGAATTCAGCGGCGTTGTGATTGAAAAGATGACCAAGCGCAAGGCGACAATAACAGAAATGAAGCCGTCGGGCATCGGTAAAACACGCATAGTGTTCAGCGCGCCTTCGCGCGGCCTTATCGGATACTTGTCCGAATTCCGCACCGACACCCGTGGCACGGGAATCATGAACCGGATATTTTCCAAATACGATTCCTATCGCGGCCCTATATCCAGCTATCGCCCGGGTGTTCTGGTGTCTATGGAAAACGGCGCGGCGGCGACATATGCCCTGTTCAACTTGCAGCCGCGCGGAACATTGTTCATCGATCCGCAGACGCAGGTATACAGCGGAATGATTATCGGAGAACATACCAAGGAAAATGACTTGGAGGTAAATCCGATAAAAGGCAAGGAATTAACCAATATGCGTTCAGTGACCGCGGACGAGAAATTATTTTTGGCGCCGCCGCGCAAGATGTCTTTGGAAGAAGCGTTGTCTTATATCCAGGATGACGAGCTGGTAGAGGTCACGCCAAACACAATCCGTCTGCGCAAGAAAGAGCTGGACAGCAACGCCCGAAAAAAGGCAAAGCGCAGCCAGGACTAAAACGCGCCCTTGGCGCGTTTCTTAGCCGCAGATTATCATAAGCTTAATATTATCGCACGGCTAATCCCTGCCGATTGCTTCGTCAGTCCGAACGAATTTTGTAAAATCTTCTATATTCGAACCCGTCGAAGACAATATCTTCGAAATGCTCAATGTGGACGGCCATCTGGGCTGTCCTTCTTTTGACCATCTTTTGCTCTTGTTAAATGTGGTCGGATCCAGCCCGCTGTTCTTGGCCAGTCCTGAACAAGACATTCTATGCGCAGCAGCAAAGCCTTCTATGGCTTTCCATATCGATTCATGTGTCATTTTTCTCTCTCCTTTGCCTTAATGGAATTCTATATTCCTAGGACAATGTTCTAATTATGATTGAGATGAATATAAGATTCAATCAGAAAATCTAAGTAAGTTTTCCTATGCGGATTAAAGTTAGAATTGCAACGACGAGAGTTGTTTTTGGAACACTTGAGCTGGGCTCAGCCAACCGAGGCATTTCATCGGTCTTTCATTGATTGCTGTTTCTAGCCTTGTATCTGTGACGTATCAGTTCCCAGGATACGGTGGATTTATTGCGTCCGATCCTGCGGGCTATATCGGATATTATGGTTCCAACAGAGTTCATAATCGCGATTTCTTCGCGTTCTGTAATTGATAATTGTTTATATTTATGGCAAACTGGCTTCATCGGGCATTCCTTTTTGTTAGTGTTCGACCAACAAAATACCATGAATGCCCGATAAGCAAAAAGGTCTGGCTAGCCAGACCTTTTTGTTTCCTTCTCACAGTTCAATCTTGTTCTTTAATCCACACCATCGTTGCTGTTCTTTTTTAATCCGCACTAATAGGAAAAATAAAAATTTGAGTCCGGGAATAAAAAACATCCTGCTTTTTCGTTCCTTTTTGACAACACAAAAAATGTTCGCCGATTGCCTGACTTGCACAGGAATGACATCTTGCCGTTCACACTCATGAATAACACATATGCCTTACTTATAATTTCCTTATTCCTTAAAAAAATTCGGACAATGTCCGAATTTTTTTAGATACTAGCTAAGGGAAATCATGCATGTATCGGTAAAGTCATCAAATCTTATCGTACGAGCACCCAAGTCCGTAGGAGCACCGCTTGGCGTTGTGCATTTAGCTTGTGCAACGCTGCACTTAATCCACTTTCTTTTAGCGGCAGTCAATGATTCTCCGGGTTTTCCGCCCATCGCTATACACAGACCCGCTGCGTGCCCGTTGGCATCATTTTTCTTTAAAGACGCATTCAGGCTGCCAAACACATATACCTTGCCACTTGCTTTGCATGTCGCGGTATCTTGGTTATATTTTCCAAAGACAGTGTCTATATCTTTTTCTGTAATTTTACAGCCTTTATCCTTTGCTTGGACAAGGAAATTGGCTATATCCGCACCATCTACCATCACTTCTTTATAAGTTGTATCGCAAGCGCTTTGTATTGATTTATCTTTTGTAAGACACGGATTTTCATCCACGCATTTCCGATTGGAATTAACTTCTACATAATACGCACCGTCGTACTTGGCGCATTCTGTCGCGCTGGAATTGGCTTTTTCATATTTGGAAACATTCGGATCTTTTCTTAATGCCGCCAATTCTTTTTCCAGTTGTTCCACTTTGGCAATGGAATCTGTCGCCGCGTTTTTTATACCTTTCAGAGATTCCGCATTTGCACCGAATGCAACAAGAATCGCTGCCAATGTTCCGATTATAAGTTTGTTTGTTTTCATCTTTTTTCCTTTTGGTTGTTATTATCCGGTGTTTCTACACCGTATAATGGACTTTTACTCAATGTCGCCATCGGCGGCATCTTCGTTGTTATCTTCATTGTTGTCATATAGTTCATTTTCTTCATTATCTGTCGCTGTTGATTCTGTCAGCTCATTTGATTCGTCAGCTTTTCTTGAAGTATTTTCGTTGGTTTCTTGTTCGGTTTCCAATCTTGCTTCCATTGCTTTTTTGTTTACATCGTCAATTTGCTTATCTTTATATTCAATTGCCGTATTCATTTTTTCCACTGCATTCGAAGACAGCCTTTTTATATCCTGCACCATATTTACAACATCGGTTTGAGTCTCTGTTGCAGACCTCTTCGCTTTATTCAATGCATCTATCGCGCTTTTGGTTGCAGCATCCGTCCCACCGTCTTTCTTTATTTTATCAATCGCCTGATTAGCGCTTGTCAGCGCGCCTTGCGCCTCTGCCGCTTTTTCTAGCGCGCCGCTCAAAGCTATGTATTTTATATTCAATTCGCGCAAAATGACCGGTATTTCTATTGAAAGAGTTTTCTGATTTTCGTCAGATAAATCTTCTATTGTTCTTGTTATATTTTCAATTGCAGCATCGCTTGCACCTATCTTCGCGGCGAATGTTCCGGATATCCTCTCGGCTTCTTTTTTGGCTAAATCCGCATCCCTTCCTGCATCTTCATATCCCGGTATTTTTATAGACACTTCATTTATTGCCCCGACCTTTTGTTTATTGCTTTCCAATTCGGCTGTTTTTTTATCTTCCGCATCCTTCGTTTTTTTAGCCGCGGCTTCTTCCGCCATTCTTATATCTTCCGCCTCTTGCTTTTTCATGTCATTCTGCTCGTCCATATATTTGATTACTTCGTTCATTTTCTCAATCGCAGATGCCGATATGCTTTGTATTTCTTGCGCTATTTTCATAACATTTTCCTGGGCCTCTGCTGCGAATTTCTGCGCTGTATCCAATTCGTCTTTTGCAGTTTTTACATCATCTTCTTCTTTTTCCTCTCTAACTTTTCTTTGTGCGTTATCCAGTGTGCTTTTAGCTGAATTTGCTTCGCTCAGTGCGTCTGATAACGACTCGTATACAATGTCCAGTTCGCGCAATTTTGGTGGAACTTCTCTCGCGCTTGCATTTGGAATGGCGTCCAATTTTTCTATTGCCTTATCCATATCATTATCAGGAGTAAGTTTGCTGTTTATTTTTGCGGCAAATTTTCTTAGTGTTTCATCAACTGCTTTTTTTGCCTGCTTTGCGCCAGATTCTGCATCTTCATATCGTGTTATTGCTGAAAAGCTTTCAGTCCCGGAAATCCCGTTCACAGCCAGAGTTCCGCCGCCACCCAATATACTTCCGGTAGAGTCCGTGGTTTTGCCGCTGACAACACTACTTAGAGCATTTCCAACAGTGCCCTTGCCAAGATTTGGCAAAACCTCGTTAACCGCCAAATTCCCGACAACCCCGCCGATAACGCCGACGGCGGCAACCGTGCCGCCTGTCTTTGCGCGATCTGCAGATTCGGATTTCTGTTTATCCCAAGCGGCCGCATCTTTGCCGCCAGGATTCTGCAACGCGCGGGACAAGCTGGCAAACGGGCCGCCGGTCTTTTCAATCGCAACATTGTCGTATAATCCGGCATCGGCTTTGTCTAATATTGCTTCCGATTCAATCCCAAGTTTCAGACCTAGCGCTTCCTTGGTTATTTTCAAGCTTGCAGCCAAGGTTTTATATTCTGTGTATAAATCAATCATATCATTTCCGCCGGGCAATACGATTTCCATTTCGCCGCCCTTGATATTTCGCCCCTGGCCGTAATCGCACACAAAAGTGGCCAGATATGCTTTCATATCTCGTTCGCTTGCCTCGTCCGCAGATTGTTCGGCCTTGCCTTGCAGCAGCTGCCCGGCGCCGATGCCGGTCGCGCCGATTGCGGCACCCCCAAGCATTTTGTTGGCTGTTGAGTTTTCCTTGTCCCTCATTGTCTGGGCATTAGCTTTCAGTTTATCCACTTCTTTCTGTGAAGTTTCTTTCCGCTGCCGCTCAATTTTGTTTTTATTCTCCGTAGTGATGCAAAGTCCTTCAAATATTGTGTATCCGTCAATTCCTTTGTCGCATTCGTCTTTTTTCACACATTCTTTTTTAACTATCTTGTAATCACCAGTGCAGATGGTTTCGGACGCGCATGCGGTCCGGTCGCAAATCAGCAGATAAAATATCAACAAAAACAGACCGGCGTGTTTCATATATCCCCACAAAATAAAAACCACCAAATAGCGACGTGGTGGCGGGAGATTGGAAACTATTAAATAGGAAATAGTGCTACGGCTTCAATATATAACGCAGCTCTCCCGCCTATTGCAGGAGACATTTTTCGTCTGTAACGACGCCTATTTAACAGGGTTTCCACACCCCACCAGCAGAACGTCTGCTGATTAGGCATATTATATAACTAAGTCCTTATTTATGCAAATGAAAACTGCATGCAAAAATATAATTGTAAAGAAGTGGAAAATTATAAAACAGAATTCAGCCAGTTGCGAAAGAGATTCCGATTGCGCCGGCCCGGCACCAGGCACGCCAGCAGCATTACCGCCTTGTGCTTTGTCTTGCCGTACATGACCCCGCCGTTGTTCTTGCGGTACTGTTCCAGTGCGTTTTCGTATTCTTGCCAAGCCGTATTATCAAACTTTAAATCAGCTGCCTGATATTCGAACCCGTTGTCGTCCAAAAATTGTTTCAGCCATGGGGTCGCCCCGACAATCTGCGGAACTGCTGTAAAATGCGCGGTCTTGAATTTTTCAATCGAACCGGATATAAAAACAGAACGTAATCCCTTGGTTTTGTTTATCAGAAGCTGTATGCCGCCGTTGCTTTTCGACTGCCTGTTGCGCATTATCTGAATGACATTTCCGCCAGCCGGCATAAACAGCGCCAGATGCAGCGCCGTCCCCGCCAGGCCCGCCAAAGATTTGCAATTCTTCATCAAGCCTATCTGTGCGTTCAGCGGCAAAGTTTCCGGATAAATTATTTCATATCCGTTTTTTTGGAAAATCTTTTGCAGTTTTTCTTCGCCAAAAGTCTTGCGCGCGCCCATCTTTGCACGCGACAGATATATTTTCTCAAACTTTCCTGCCGCGGGGGCCAAGCAGGCTATTCTGGCGAATGTATCGCCCATCTCGCGGGAAGAAAACAAAGGTATGTTGAACGCCTGTTCCGGCACAAATACATTTCTGAATTGAGCCGTTTCTTCCAGAATCACGACATCTTTAATATCGATTCCCATCAGGCCTATCAAAACGCGAGCAAACTCTGGAACACGGTTCACGCGGTTGTCTTTTACGAAAACTATTTTCGCGTCTTTGTACTTTTTGTCAAAAATTGGATACATGCGATTCATATGCTCTAACAGAAAATGTCCGAAATGCGGATCAAGATTTCCAAGATAAATCGCGTTGAAATCAAAATACTGAATGTCTTCGCCGCGCAAATCTTTTGGCACGAATTGCCCCTTGGCGCCGCGCAGCTGCAACGAGGATTCTACAAACCGCCCATCAGATCCGAAAACGCCAAATCCGCCGCTTTTGTCGATAACAATTTTCCCGCGCAGAATTTTTCGGACCCTCAGTCCGGATTTAATCACTTGCCTATTGTCGGCGCGGAGCAGAAATTTTTTCGCACACCCCGGCGCATAAATTTCAGGCAGCCGTTTTAGATGTGTGTGTGTGTGTGTGTGTGTGTGTGTGTGTGTAGATTTCTGCGGGTTTCACAAATTCCTTCCTTGTTTTTCGGTCGGAATGGTATCATTATTTTGACTTCCGCGCAAATCTTTTGTATAATCACGCGGATATGGCAAGACGTCTTTTTATTTTCGCCGCATACGACAAAGATGCGATTATCGACGATTCTGTCCTGGTTTATGTCCGCGCCTTGTCGGAAATCGGCGACATCGTGTTTTACATGGATTCGGACGCTGCGGACAGCGAGCTCGCAAAAGTCCGCAAATTAGTTCTTTATGCCGGCGCGTCCCGTCACAACGAATATGATTTCGGAAGTTACAAGCGCGGATTCGAATGGGCGAAAAACAATATTGATTTGAATTATTACGATTGGATTTACTTTGTGAACGATTCAATGTACGCGCCGTTGAATCCCATATCGCCGATCTTGGAAGACTTGGAATCGCGCGGAACAGACGCCGCGGGAATTGTCAGATACCCCGGCAAAAGAGAGCATATCCAGGCATGGTTCTTCGGCGCGTCGAAAAAATTATTCCTGTCGCAAAATTTCCTGAACTTTATTACGGGGATCAAGTTCGCGGGCGGCAAGTCCGGGGTCATCTCGAAATACGAGCATGGATTCACCAGGATGCTGAAATCGGGCGGATATTCATTCTGCATAAAAAGAACCTTGCATGGACGCGGGGTCTACAATAGAATAAAATGGCTTTTCCGGCACGGATTCCCTTTTATGAAGAAGCTTTCCATCACGCGCAAACGCGGTTACTTGGGAAGCCAGATTCTTTATATTATCGAGCATGCAAATCCCGAAATCCGCGACGCGATCATGCAGAATGCAAACCGTGTCTATGGCGCTGATTACATGAAATGGCTGCTGACTAAAAACCCGCTGCGGATTCTGGCGCGCGGACTGCGGCACTTTTTGCTAAAAATTTTCAAGGAGGGGATATGACCAAGCGCATTGCAGCCGTCACAATGGCGCGCAACGACGAATTCTTTCTGGACCGCTGGATCGCTTATTACGGCAGCCAGCTGGGCCCGGAAAATCTGTATATATATCTGGACGGTATGGATCAAAAAATCCCGTCCGGCGCGGGGGACGCCCATATTGTGAAGTTAGAGCATATCAATGGAATGTCGCGTGTCCGCGGGGACAAGCACCGCATCGGATTGTTATCCAAACTTGCGGCGGATTTATTCGCCGACGGATACGACCTGGTCATCGGATGCGACGTTGATGAATTCCTGATTGCGGACCCCGATACGAACAAAACGCTGCGGCAGTATCTGTCCAAAGCCGATATCAAAACAACCGCATCCGGGCTGGGCATGGACGTCGGCCAGGATTTGAACCGCGAATACCCGCTGGAACCCGAAAAGCCGTTTTTGGAACAGCGCGAATATGCCCTGCTATCGACCCGCTATACAAAACCAATCGTGCTGGCAAAGCCGTTGCGGTGGGGCAGCGGATTCCATAATGTGAAAAGGCATAATTTCCACATCGATAAAAATCTGTACCTGCTGCACTTTGGCAGCGTCGATTACGAGATGATTCGAAACAAGGTCGGCGGAAGGGGCCCGGATTGGAAAAAACACCTGATCCGACGCGCGAAAACCATCTTTATCATAACCCGCAGAAAAAGCCGCAGGGAAAGCTATATAAAATTGGCGCGCGCCTTGCAGACCTTTATCCGCCCATTATACGCTTGGAACAAGCCCGCGATGTTGGGATTGAAGCTGGTTGTAAAAATCCCAAGCAGGTTTAAGAAGACGGGAATTTAAAATTAAGGAATAAGGAAAAAGTAATAAGGAATAGGTTTAGGGCGCTTCAATCCGCCACTACGGTTTTCAGCTCAACGATTTACTTAAATTATAAATCAGAAATTCTTTTCGACTTTCACTCATTAATAAACTTCAAGATTTTGCGCCGATATATCCTTGCGTATCTGGCCGGCGGATTGTCAAACATTCCCATTTCACCCAAGCGGCGCAACGCTTCCCTTATATCGTGAATATCCTGCGGATCTGCGATATATTTCATCTTGCGGAAGATTTGGAATATTATTACCGGCCACATAATTTCGCAAGACCAAGAATCCATTTCATAATCTGTCGCCTTTTCTTTATACAACTTGTATGAATGCTCCAAACCAATCAGCCAGTTGCGCACTTTCTTCGCTTCTTTGGACGCCATGTCTATGGAATTAAAGTTCGGAAAGTAATAATAGAACGGCAGTTTTGTAATTGTGACTTTCGGGCGGCGCAGCATCACCTCTGACCACCAAGGAAAATCTTCGAATGTGATTCCCTTGATGAATTTGATCCCTTTGATAAATCCGCGGCGAATCAAGTGACGCCAAACATAAAAATGCTTAATCGGCCATCTGATGCCGCTGTGACGCGGACATTCCGTCGCATGCGCAAAAACATCATATGTCACAAATGTTTTGATGTTTTCCAGATTGTATTTCTTTTTAATACCGCGCGGCAACGCGGAATCAATATCAAATCCCAGCCTGTGACGCACCAGCAGCTGCGGTCGGAACAACTTGTCTTTATACCAGGAAACGACATCCGAATTGTCGCGTCGGGCCAGCGCATGCGCGATTTCCATCGTTTGTGGATGAATAAAGTCGTCAGAATCCAGATAAATGACATATTCGCCAGTCGCCGCATTCGTGCCAACGTTGCGCGCATCGGACAGGCCGCCGTTTTCCTTGGCAATGATTTTGAACCGCTTGTCGCGCTTGGCGTATTCTTCCAAAATAACCGCGGAATTATCCGGGCTGCCGTCATTCACGCAAATCGCTTCCCAATCGGCAAAGGTCTGATTGGCAACGCTGTCTAAACATCGCCGCAGATATTTCTCGACATTATAGACAGGTATTACAACTGATATTGCAGGCACTGCGTTCCCCTTTATTTATACATATTACATATTGCATCCGCGAAAGTCCCCACTGCGGGTTTTTCAGAGCTATATGTCTTGTATGCAGTCTTTTGAAAAAATGAATCGGCCGTGATTTTGCCAAAAGTCTTCCGATCAAAAGGCTTGTCATGATATCCCCACCAAAGCGCATGCGTGGGATCCTGGTCCACATGCTGCATTTTTGCAAATTCAACCTTGGCGCGCGGATCATTCTGAACCAACGTTTTGAATATCAGCTGATGCATGAAATAATCAAAATTGCTGTTTTCACGCATCCAGTAATCCAAAATCATCGCGCGCCACGCGGCCAGCAGATAGGACCCGCGCCGCGCGCGTATGAAGCAGTTCTGCATAAAGCTGTACGGGCTGCCCACGACCTTGCCCGCCATATATACAAAGAAATCCTGATCTGCAATCCATTTTGGAATCGGCGATGTTGCAAAGCATGTGGCATCCAGCCAATAACCTCCGTGCCTGTACAGCAATTCAACGCGGCAGATATCCGCGAAATGCGCGCGCTTGATTTTTCCAGATTTGTATTTATCGATTATAAACTGAGGCAAATCGATATAATCAAACAAGTTCGCGTCATCCAAAATAACAAGCTCTTGCGAGCAATTATGGCGTATGGATCGCCAGCAGGCTTTTACCAAATCGGGCGCGGCGGCCTCGCCCTGCTGCCAGATTGTAAAGATTTTTTCATTCCCTTCGTTTTTTATAACCGGGGTTCTTTTCACGGCGGCCGCCGCAGACAGATAGCGCTTGAAATAGTTCGGCAATGTTTTCGCCAGAATATCGCTTCGGATTTTTCGGCGGACTGTCCGGTCGCGCCACAACCAGTTTAAGACATGCCCCCTGACTATAATATCCGCAAATGCGGCAATTCTGACAAAATTCATAAAGCATCCTTTATCGATTTTATTCTTCCGTCGGCTCGGTATCAGCGGCAGCCTCGTCGTCAACCGGGCCGGTGGTCATTTCTTCGGCGATACCCGTTGACTTCATCATTATCTTGCCCAGCAATTCTTCTTGGATTTCCGGATGATCTTTCAGCCACTGACGGGCATTCGCCTCGCCCTGGCCCATTCGTTCGTCGTTATAAGAATAGAAACTGCCGGCTTTTTCGATAATGTCGTATTTGACGCCCATGTCCAGTATTTCAGAGATTCTGGATATTCCCTCGCCATACATGATTTTGAAATCAACCGTGCGGAAGGGCGGCGCGACTTTGTTTTTCACAACCTTGACGCGCGTTTCGTTTCCGACGACATTCTCCTTGTCCTTGATCTGGCCTATGCGGCGGATATCCAGGCGCACGGACGCATAGAATTTCAACGCGTTGCCGCCCGATGTTGTTTCCGGCGAACCGAACATGACGCCTATTTTCATACGGATCTGGTTGATGAATATCAACAATGTGTTGCTGCGCGATACGGATCCAGACAGCTTCTTCAAAGACTGCGACATCAGGCGCGCAGTCGTGCCCATAAATGTGTCGCCTATATTTCCTTCAAGTTCGGCTTTTGGAACCAGAGCCGCGACACTGTCGACAACGACGACGTCAACTGCGCCGGACTTGATCAGGGTGTCCGCGATTTCCAATGCCTGCTCTCCGGAATCGGGCTGCGAGATAATCAGATTGGAAACATCCACGCCTAGCTTTTTCGCATATGACGGATCCAGCGCATTCTCGGCATCGATATAGGCGCAAGTTCCGCCTTTTTTCTGAGCCTCGGCCACGGCATGAAGCGCCAATGTCGTCTTGCCGGAACTTTCCGGCCCATAGATTTCGACTATTCTGCCCTTGGGATAGCCGCCGATACCCATCGCAATATCCAATCCCAAAGAACCCGAAGATATCGCCTCGATATTTTGCTGGGATCCATCGCCCATTTTCATAATAGCTTCCTTGCCGAACTGTTTTTGAATCTGCGCCAAAGCAGATTCCAGCGCAGGGTTTTTCGCCGGCGCCGCGGCTGGTTTTGCCACTTCTTTTTTTGCCATAAAATTCTCCTTACTCTTAGTTTTTTACAATAGCTTTTTTCTTACCGGAAAGCAATACAAATAATCCGGCTGCGGCGCCTATGATTCCGCTCAGAATCCATACGGATCCTGTTGTTCCAAACACCAAAATGAATCCTGCGCCGATTACCGGCACTATGAATCTGGGCAGTCGGTTAACCGTTTTGAACACACCGAAAAATCTGTCGCGTTTTTTCCCCTTGGCCGCGTCAAAAAAGAATATGTCCGTCAATGGCTCTATCATGGCGCCGGAAATCTGCCACAGAACGAATATGACCAGCAAGACCCACCCCGTAGCAAACGACGCCCAGAAAGAAAACGCGGCGAACGACAAAAAGCCGGCGGCCACCCATATCTTTATTCCGGTTTTCTTCGCCAGCCTTCCCAGCGGCTCTGACAAAAGCACATACGGCAATATTCCGGCCGTCAGAACCCACCCCAATACGTCTTTGCCGAATCCCGCCTCTATGACTGCTATGGGCACATACAAAACGCGCAGCGCGTATATGGCATACTGGCCGAAATTTATCAGATAGGCACGCACCAGATCGCGGCGCTTAAAATATCCGACGGTCGTATTCCAAATAGATTTCATTGTTCTTTTCGGGCTGATTTTCGGAATCTTTTTATCTTCTTGTATAATGCCGAACCACTTGAAATATATCATCCCCAGCAAATTGAACAAAGCGACTATGAAAAATGGGGCGCGAATTCCGAATTTTCCGGCGACATACATGGCGACAACAGGCGCCACCAAAGCGCCCGCATTTATCCACATAACATACCGGCCGTTCAGCCTTTCCATTCCAACGCCTTTTGAAAAATCAACCATAAATAGCGACAAAAGCGAGCTGACAAGCATCTGGGGAATCGCGGATACGAAATCAAGCGCGACAAAGGTTGCGGGCTTTATGGAAAAAGCCATCATGAAATACATAACGGCGACTGACAACAGGCTGAACTGCATGAGCTTCGCCTTGGTGGACAGTTTCAGTATTTCTCCGGAAAACAAGGTGATTATCATAAAAAAAGCATAATAAATGGAAGAATAAATGCCGACAGTCGCGGAATTGCCGAATATATCCAGCAATATCAACGCCCATACGGCGGTTATTATTCCATCGCCAAATCCCTTGAACAACCCCAGATTTGCGAATGAAAAGCCATTCACGGATTTCTTTATTGAAATATATTTTTCCTTTGCCATGTTTATTCCCAGCTATTCGCAGAAATATCATATCACAAAAAAGAAACAAGGTACAGGAACAGGAAAAATAATATCGTTCCCATAAAAAACCGCCGAAGCGGTCTTTTGTTTATTGTTTTGCCTGTTTTTGTTCGTACAGCTCTGCAAAATCAACAGGCTGCATCACAAATGTCGGAAAACCCGATTCGGATGTCAGGCGCGTAACCAGACTGCGAACCGTCGGGAACAACAATGTCGGGATATCAATCAGCAGGGTGCGCTTTTTGATTTCTTCATCTTTTTCTTCCTCCATCTGAACCAAACCTGAATAATTTGATTCGATTAAGAAAATCGTTTTGCCGTCCGCTTCCAGCTTGGAATGAACTTTTGTGATCAAATCAACCATAAACAAATTGTTCTCTGCGCCTTTGATTTGAACATCGATGCTGATTTCCAACTTGGCGTTGCCGTTGTCCTGCTTGAAAAACAATTCGGGGACATTGGGGCTCTCGAATGAAATATCCTTCAAGAACTGGGAAATGATATTGAACTTTGGCATTATTCTTGCTCCTTTTTTTGCTTACCATTTTGTGGTAATATAGCACTATGAACTAAATTTTACAAGTAGGGATATAAAATAATGATAAACCAGTCAACAAAGCGGCAAAGCCGGGCGAGCTTTTTGATATTCGGCGTCTGTTCGCTGTTTTTTCTGGCATCTTGCGACTTGTCGACGCCGACAATTCAAACGGGGCAAGCCGGCGGCGGGGCAGCGATTCCTTCTAATCTGCGCAAGGCGTCTTATTCCGAACTGCCCGGATGGCGCGATGATGACGCACGCTATGCCTTGCAGGCATTCCGCAACAGCTGCAAAGCGCGAATACAATACGTCGGCAAGGTCGTCCCCGATCGGGCGCTGTTTGAAGAAAAATGCAAAATGCTCCCCAACGCATCGGCTGATACCGCAACAGTGCGCGCGTGGTTCGAATCCCATTTCCAGCCGTACAGGATTTATGACGACAACGGCGGCGACAAGGGAACATACACAGGTTATTACTCACCCGTCATTCCCGCATCAAAAACCAAAAGCGCGCGGTACAACGAACCGCTTATGGGCGTCCCGACAGACGGGCGCGCATACAAGGGCGTGAAAAAAAGAACCATAGTTGATAACCGAATCGGCAATGTTTTGTACTGGGCGAATCTGGTGGACGTGCAAAACATTCAGATTCAAGGCAGCGGCATGCTGCAGCTGGAAGACGGAACATTGGTAAAGCTGAATTTCGCCGCCGTGAACGACATGCCGTTCAAGTCTATTGGCGAACAGTTGAAAGCCAGGGGTATCAGGCCCGAGGGGGGCTATTCGTCCGAATCCGTCTGGCAGCATCTGCGCGCGAACCCAGCTTTGGCCAAAGAAGTAATTTACAACAATCCGCGCTATGTTTACTTTTACGTGTCCGTGCCGCCGGACGTGATTGGAAAAATCGGAACGCCGCTGTCCAAGATTCGCAGCATTGCAATGGACGATACGCTGTATACGCTGGGATTGCCTGTATACGTAAATACCAGACTGTCCGACGGACGCGCGTTTTGCAGGCTGATGATCGCCCAGGACACCGGCAGCGCGATACGCGGCTGGATTCGCGCCGACATCTTCTTCGGCAAGGGAGACGAGGCATACAAATACGCGCAGGGACAGCATTCGCCCGGAGAAATGTTCATCCTGATGCCGAAAGAATACACATATGTCAAACCAAGCAGCTAAGAATAAAATTTGCAAGAGACACATGCGCCCCCAAACGATCAGCTCTGCCTTTGGGGGCCTGATGAAGATATTCGGCGCGCGCGCATCCGATGCGGATCTGGCCGCGCGATGGGATGAAATCATGGGCGGCGATATTGCGTCCGTCGCGAAACTGGCCGGCGTTGCGAAAACCCGCGACAAGAAATTCAATATCGCCGTGCGCGCCGCAAATCCGGCGTTCGCGCTGCAACTTTCCTATCAGATGGATGATATCGCCGGGCGTGTAAACAAGTACTTTGGATATGACGCCGTAGCCAGGATAACAATAAGAAAATAATCCAGCGATTCAAATCGCATTTCTTCCTAAATTAACAAAAATTAAATTTCGACATATTGGAATGCGCCAGCGCGATTGCGATCGCGTCGCTTTCGTCCGCTGTTTTCGGATTCGCTGCAGGCAGCAGTATTTTCAGCATTTTGTAAATTTGGTCTTTGTCCGCATGGCCGGCCCCTGTCAAAGCCTTTTTGATCTTGTTCGGCTCATATTCAAAAACGGGAATCTCTTTGTTCGCAATGGCGATCATGGCGGCGGCGCGCGACTGTCCCAGAACCAATGTTGTCTTTGGATTTTTGTTTACGAATATAATTTCAACAGAGCATTCGTCTGGCTTCCAGACATCCGCGATTTTAGAAATTTCTTGAAAAATAAACGCCAGGCGCGACGCCAAGTTTTCCGATTTTGGCGGCAATATCACGCCGCTGGCGACATAGCGGCGTTCAGACCCGGCCGAATCTATCACAGACCAGCCTGTATGCAGCAGCCCGGGGTCAATTCCAATTATTCGCGTCATAAGATTATTATAAATAATAAGTTATGGATAACAAAGAAAAAAATACACCACGATAGCCTCATATTGATATCTGCGGAATGGAACATTATTGCACGGATAGTTGCCGTCGCACCACATGCACGTACGGCAATCCGGCGGCGCCAAGGGGACTATCGGTACAGAAACATATTTATTAATACAAAACAGCAGAACCGATTACGCGCCAAATTTGCATAATGGCAACATAGACATTTACCATACATTCATCGATACGAATCATCCGGTGTTTGAAAGCTATACTTTGGCCGCAGGCGACAGGGGTTTCTGGATAGACCAGACAAACGTACCAAACCTTAGCCCCGGCGCGCCGCAATTAACGCCCCGATTGCCTATGAGGCCAATATTTTTCATTATAACGCTTTTCTGCTTCTTTATAAACCTTGGCCGCAAAGCCGGGGTTGGCCTCATGCGTGACATTATAACCACTCAAAAATATCTCATCCGGCTCAATACGATAAAACAAGTATCCGCAGCGCATATGCATAGGAACATCATTTGATTTTGAATAAACCGTAAAAGAAGGAACCTGGGAATTATCACTTTCTATATAATCAGGATTCGCATTCAATATGGAAGTTATGCCGATAAAATAATCTTTTTCAAATAATTCAAGTTTGGATTGTTTATCGTATGGCAAATAATATCTTATGTTTGCCATAAATTTTCTTATAAATTCTATCTTATTCATAATGTTCACCTCTTTTTTACGCGGCGGCCGTAATTACTTTTTGTACATCGTCATTGTCCGACAATGCGTCGACCAATTTTTCCAGTTTCGCATAGGTTTCGTCATCCAAATCCATCGGCATGTTCGGAATCCATGTCAGCTCCGCCTTTTCAGGATCGCCCAGCTTGTCTGCCAATGCTTTTTGAACCGCTATAAAATCATCCGGCTTTGTCGTGATAACATAGCCCTCGTCCGAAGATTCCATATCGGCTGCGGCGGCTCCTATCACAGCTTCCATCATATCGTCCGCAGATGCGGCCGCAACAGCGGAATAGAAAATCTGTCCGGCGCGCGCGAACATGAACGAAACACTGCCCTCTTCGCCCATATTGCCGCCGTTTTTGTTGAAGATGTTGCGGATTTCCGGCACGGTGCGGCGCGGGTTGTCCGTCATTGCCTCTACAATAATCGGAACCGCGCCGGGGCCGTATCCCTCGTACCGGACAGATTCGTAATTTTCAGAACCAGAGCCCTGGGATTTTTCGATAGCGCGCTTTATATTGTCGTTTGGCATGGAATTTTTGCGCGCATTTAATATTGCCAGACGCAGGCGCGGATTATTATCCGGACTGGGGTCCCC
>JAIRLB010000053.1 GCA_031259745.1 Rickettsiales bacterium
CCTCCTTCCACTTCTCGCTCAAACACGATTTGCGCGAAGTGGTGGTTTGATTAATAAAACAGGAGATAAAAATGACAAACATTAAGTCAAAAATTAAAAAAGCCGCGCTTATTGGCGGAATATCGGCGTTATCATTGCTGCCGATTAAAGCAAGCGCCGCTACAGATGAACAAACATCGGAACCGATAAAAACGGAAAGTTTTTGTGGCTTAATTGTGAAAACAGTAATCTACGGCGTGGCTATTACTAGCAATCTTGTTGTTGCTATATTATGCATGACTCAAACAGTCGATGCTAAGAAAGAAAAACGGCAACTAATAAACCTATTTGGCAAAGAAAAATATGATGATATAGAAATAATAAATATTGAAGAAGTAAAAATTGATGACTACATGCTTGCCAAAGAAATACACGTAATTATAAGGGATAAAAAAGGAAACCTGAAGCACGGTGGGGTTTTAACCAGCAAATTTTTTGAGCAAATTAGCAAAGAAGCAAACAAAGAACCAGAAAGAACTATTATTGATTCAAAAAATTATTCAAGATAAAGCTTAATGAAACACAAAGCAATCAATGCCGGCAGTGATCGCTTTGAATTGAATTTGCTGCGCGGCGCCTTCTGACAATCCGTTTGCTCGCACACGATACATTCCGGTGCCGGTCGGTTCAATATCAGCACGCACGCCCAGCGCATTCATAACATGCGCTGATTGCGCCTGCGCGGCGCCTTGGGATGAAAAAGCCCCGAATTGAACGCCGGAGGAACCAACAGATTTATGATTTCTGAATTCTGATTTCTGATTTGAAAAAATTTCTTCTTTATGACTTACGTTTTTGCTCTGCGCGGCGGGAATTCCGGCAAGAGCAAATCCCTTGTCCAGCATTTTGACAGAAACGGCGGTGCGAATATCTTTGTTTTCGGCGCCCAAGACAACGGACATTAATCTTTTGTCGCCGCGCCTAGCCGTCGCAACCAATGAATATTTTGACCTGTTCGTATAGCCCGTCTTCATGCCATCGCATCCCGGATAAGAATTCAGCAGACGATTGCCGTTCGCATAGGTTTTTCCGTCATACGTCCAAGATTTTATCCCAAAATATTTCCAATATTGCGGAAAATGCTTGTACACCGCCATCGAGAGCAGCGCAATATCGCGCGCGCACGACAACTGATCGTCATTAGGCAGACCCGACGAGTTTTCAAAGTTAGTGCGCGATAATCCGATTTCTGTCGCGACCTGGGTCATCAGGGACGCAAAACTTCCCTCTTTGCCGCCTTTCAGATTTTCCGCCAATACGCGCGCGACATCATTCGCACTGTGGACGGCGACCGCCTTGATGGCATCCTCTACCTTGATCTTGCTGCCGGCGCGCAGCCCCAGTTTCACGGGACTGGCATTCGCCGCGCTTTCAGAAACGATCAGATAATCGTCCAAGCGCAGGCGCCCATGCTCCAACGCGTCAAAAGTCAGATACAAAGTCATGATTTTGGTCAATGACGCCGGGTAATTCAAATCGGTCGCATTCTGCTGATACAAAACCTGGCCGGTATCCATATCGGCCACCAGCGCCGCCTTGTACCCCGCCGGATGCCCGGGCATGACAGATATGAATGCGCCCAGAATGCAAAGTAAAATCAATCTGACTATCATGAGCCGAATGATACAAAAAATCAGCCCCATGGGTCAAGGGCGGATATTCGTTTATCCCAACCTGCGCAAAGAAATCTTTTCCTTGTCAACGATGACCAGGTTGCCTTCGTTAATATTGAACATTCTTGCCGCGCCGACGGCATCTTTCAAGTCAAACAACTGGCTGTCGCATGTAGAGGCCACGCCGCGGGACAGGCACAGCTGGTTTGCGACAACACATTCATTGCATACCGCGATAATCGGAATATTCGGACGGCGGCAGGCAACTTTGGTCGCAGTTTGGCCGTCATGAGTGAATACAATAATGGCTTGTGCTTCGTTCAGTTCCGCGACAGTAACCACCGACAATGACCAATCATTTTCCGGAATATTTTCCACATCCAGCCAATCCTGGCCGTTTTCGATAGAGTCCTGGTCAGCATTTGTCAGAATTTTTGCCATTGTTTCAACAACCTTGGCGGGATTTGCAGATATAGTCGTTTCTTCGGACGTCATTGTTGAATCAACTTGCAGGTATGCCGCCGTGGCAATGTCTGAAATTTCCGCGCGTGTCGGGAATTCGCTGTCGACCATAGAGCCCAACATCTGTGTCGCCATAATGACAGGCTTGTTGTTTTCGCGGCAAACGCGAATAATTCTGCGGGAAACCGCCGGAACCTGTTCAAAAGGCATTTCTACGGCCAAATCGCCGCGCGCAATCATAACCGCATCAGAGGCCTCTACAATATCTTCAATTCGTTCAACTGCGTTCGGACGTTCGATTTTCGCAACGATTTTCACAGGATGTTTCGTATGCGCGCGGATAAATTCGCGCGTTTCGACAATGTCTTCCGGACGCTGTACGAAAGAAATCGCTATAAAATCCGGTTTTTTTGTAAGAATGTATTCCAAGTCTTCGCGGTCTTTTTGCGTCAGCACGGATGTTGCGACCTCTGTATCCGGCAGATTAAAGCCGCGTCTGGACCAAATCTGTGTACCGCGGACAACAGCTGTTTCAACGCTGTCGGCATTTACATTTTCAACTTTCAGCTCAATTTTCCCATCGTTCAACAAAACGCGGTCGCCAACCTTCAAAGACTTGATGACATCCATATCCGGCAGCTGCACGCGTTGCGAATTACCGGATGTCGGATCGTTGTCCAGAATGAATTTCTGTCCCACTTCGATTGGATATTTATCTTCTGTTTCAAAATTGCCGATACGGTGTTTCGGCCCCTGCAAATCCGCCAAAACCGCGACAGGATTGCCTGTTTCCGCCGAATATTCGCGAATAATGTCGATTTTTTTCCCTTGGGCCTCGCCCGTATCGTGGCTGAAATTCAAGCGGCAGACATTAACGCCGGTTTCGATCATTTTTATCAACATGTCCTTGGATTCGCTAGCCGGACCGATTGACGATGTTATTTTTGTAAATCTTTTCATATTATAAACTCTTCATTTTATGTTAATATATCTGTTGACAATATTATACCAAATCATTTGGATTGTTTTTATTGTTTTTCTTGATTTTTGCGAAAACGCACATTAATATATCACACAAAGTGCAAAAAATACAAGAGGAAGATTGATGAAACAAGCAAATCATAGCGCATTGGACAATCAGCAGCTGACAACCATTATTGAACGCATTGAAAAGCTGAATGAAGATACCGCAAATATCGCGGCCGATATCAAAGAAATCTTTGCGGAGGCAAAAAGCGCTGGATTCGATCCAAAATACATACGCCAAATGATTCGTCTGCGCAAGATGGATCCGGATGAAATTGATGAACAGGACGAACTGGTTAAAATGTACCGCAGTGCATTGGGAATTTAATGCGAAAATTCACCAGAACTATTGAAGATTTCAACTGCGCCCATTGCGGCGCAGTTGTCAAAGGCAGCGGTTATACTAATCATTGCCCAAAATGCCTGTGGTCTCGGGATGTCGATATTAATCCCGGCGACCGTGCAGGCACTTGCTTTGGCATGATGCGCCCAATATCCGCCGCACCAGAAGGGGATCATTATATTATCACCCATAAATGTGAAAAATGCGGCAAAATTCGTCGTCAACGCGCCAGCGACGACGATGACATCAATGCAATCATCGCAATTTCATCCGACCCGGATTTTATATTTGGGAAATAGGCGTCCGCCATGGTTTGAACTGTCCCTCAAAAAAAGAGGACAGTTCAAATTGCAGGCGTTTTTATCTGTCACCACGAATTTTATTGAACAAAGAATCTTGGGCTGCATATTTCTTGAAATTGGCATTTTTTGCATCAACATAATCCCTAAATTCCTTTTCCTGCTGTCTTTTATAACTTTCAAATTCTTTTTCTTGCCGTCTTTTGTAATCTTCAAACTCTTTGTCCACTTTTTTAACCAAAGAATCTCGGGCTGAATATTTCTTGAAATCGGCATTTGCTTTTGCCTTGTATACCTTAAATTTATCATTTTCCGCTTTAACATAATTTTCAAATTCTTTTTCTTGCCTTCTTTTGTAATCTTCAAACTCTTTGTCCACATCGGTATTATGTTCTTCCGGTGTATTTACCCCCGCTTCTTCTATTTTTTGGTTATAATAATTAGGATATGCTGTCCGAACTTTTTTTGCGGTATTGTTTTTTACAGCTTCTGTTTTTGATTTTGAAACTTCTTCGTCCTTTTTCAAGGTATTCTGCGCCTTTAGCATCGTGCCAGCAACTATTAGTCCTGATGCTGTTATCAGTGCAGCTTTTCTAACTATTTTTTTCATTTTTTGCTCCTTTTTTGTCAAAACTCTTGTGCGCAAGAGTTTATTATATCTGCTTGTTTTGCCAAGGCAGACATAGACGATGCGCCGAATCCTACCCCAACAATCGAGGCCAATGCAGTCGCGCCAGACAAGATATTCGCAGCAGTGTTAAGATTTTTTGTTCCCACAACATCATCTGCGCCCATTTCTCCGTCTTTCTCTTTTGACACCGCGATTCCGGACGTTACCGCGCCGCCGATTCCAGTTGCAATTCCAACAGCGGACGCAATGGTATTTCCTTTGATTTTCCCTTGAATATTCTTCAAGACAGACGAATTCATTCTGTCGCATTTTTCAATTATTCTGCTTAACTTTTCAAAGATTGCTTTATTTTCTTGCTTTCCCATAAATTCGATTCGTTGCTGTTTTAATTCTTTGACGACGGCCAGACACTTATCCATCTGATTTGCTATATCGTTCAGATTTCCATTTTGTTTCGCCGATACTATGGTGCCTGCAATATTGGTTCCAGCCGCGACGCTGTTGCCGATTGTGCGTACATTCCCAAGGGTCTGCGATGTTCTTGCTAACTTGTCAAGTTCTTTGATTTCGCCTGAATTTTTGATAGATGCAGTCAGAGTTTCCAAACTTTGCGATACTTCCCCCCTTTGAAGCGCGACCGCAAATTCTGCCTCATGCATTTTAATAATACTATCAACCTCTGCCTTTATCTCATCATCTGTTCTAACCTTTGCAATACCGGTTGCTGTCGCGATGCCCGCTGATACTGTTCCTCCGACACTTAGCCCAGTAGCCAGACCCATGGCGCTGAGAACCGAGCGCAAATCGCCTGAAATAGATGCGCATTCCGCACGCGCAATGGCAATGACTTCGTAATATCTGTTTTGCATATCCGAATCGGCGGCAACCGCTGATACATTTATCAAGGCAAATATTATATATGTTATGATTTTATTTTTCATTTTATCGCTTTTTTATTGCTTTGTATGCATTATATTGCCGCAATTTGCACTTCTGAAAACAGCTCCTGAACCAGCACGCGAGATGAGAACATCATTACAAGAAAGGGTGCATTTTGTTCCATCTGAAAAATTGCTATGTAAATCGCATTCAAACATATTAGCCACCACAGCGGATTTACATGAAACCTTGGTATCCGTCACTTTCAGCTTATTAGGCAATGTCATACCAATACGTTCGCATTGCCCCGCCATGCTTATGCGAAAAATATTTGCGGCTTCCGCTATGGATATATCGCTTTTGCCCCGCGGCTTATCGTCCGGCCCTTTTTGTGCTTTTTCGTCTGTATTCATAATCGTATAATATGAATCACGAATATAGTTGGAAATAGCGAATGTAGCGTCAGCAACTTTGTCAAAATTATCTTTTTTACAATCAATTTGCCTAAAAAAATAACTGTTCTCTGAAATAGTTGAACCATTGTCAGATATATCATTAAACATCATATCTATCTCGGAATTCTTATTTTTCAAGTAAATCTGAATCTTTTGACAAATCATGCGAACCAAATCCATCTTTTGATCTAAGGTCCATTTTGTATCATTTTGTATAAGTTCCAAAGCATCCGATACCATTGCTTTATCATCATCTGCGAATGTGGAAAACGATAACAGCACAAGCGGCAGTATTAAAATTTTTTTCACAGCCCCCCCCTCCAGTTTTATAAAAAACACCAAGAAAATCCGGGTGGTTGGAGTTTTTTTGTCCCTGCGGACACAATTGACGAGTTAGAAAGACCAACACTTGGGGATTATATACCATTTTGAAGATAAAATCCATATTTTTAACAATTGCGGCTTTGGATTGGATAAAATAATAATATACTATTTCCTGGCCGCGCTGATAAACGCATTGAACAATGGATGACCCGTATATGGGCTGGATTGGAATTCCGGATGAAACTGGCACGCGACGAAAAACGGATGATTTGCCAGCTCTATTATTTCCGGCAGTCTGGCGTCCGGCGATTTTCCTGAAATTATCATTCCATGTTCGGCAATTGTTTCTTCCAGGCCGACATCCATCTCATATCGGTGGCGATGCCTTTCATGAATAATGCCTGCACCATAGATTTTTTCGGCTAAAGACCCGGTCTTTATTACGCACGGACATGCGCCCAGGCGCAGCGTGCCGCCCATATCAGCCGCATCATGCGCCGTCATTATAGCAATAACCGGCGTGCAGTCTTTGGAAAATTCAGTAGAATCGGCATCGGCCACTCCAACAACATTCCGCATGAATTCAATGACGGCAACCTGCATACCCAGGCAGATTCCCATGTATGGGATATTGTTTTCACGGGCATATTTTGCAGCGGCGATTTTTCCATCAACGCCGCGGGCGCCAAATCCGCCGGGAACCAATATGCCGTCAACATCTTTAACATCTGAATTTGCAAAATTTTCCGCGTCAATTTTTTTCAACCTGACATAGACATTGTTTTGAATGCCGGCGTGGAACAACGCCTCGTTCAAAGACTTGTAAGCGTCGGGCACGTCAAAATACTTTCCGACGATGCCGATTGTAATTTCCGGCAGCAAATCATTATCCAGGTATTTTTCAATTTTCTCAAACCGGGACATATCGCCCGGCGCATCATTTATGCCGAAATGTTCCGCCATGCGATCAAATACATTTTGAGCATCATAGACCAATGGGATTTTATAAATATTGTCGACATTAATTCCGCTGATCACATTCTGCCTCGCCAGATTGCAGAACATGCCGATTTTGTCGCGCTCATCTGGATCCAGCATGCGCTGACTTCGCACTATCAGCATATCCGCCTGTATTCCGTGTTCCAATAAACTGCGCACAGACATCTGGGTCGGCTTGGTTTTCAATTCCCCGCTTGCTTCCACATAAGGCGCCAACGTCAAATGCACAAACATCACATTGCGGCGGCCGATATCACTTGCAAACTGACGAATGGATTCCAGAAATATATTTCCTTCGATATCGCCGACCGTTCCTCCGATTTCACAAATGACAAAGTCCGCATCAACATCCCTGGCGATATATTCCTTTATTTTGTCGGTGACATGCGGAATTGTTTGAACAGTACCGCCCAAATAATCGCCGCGGCGTTCCGCAGCCAGAACGTCCCAGTAAATCCGGCCGCCCGATATTGAATCATTGCGGGATAGTTTTACGCCCAAGAATCGTTCGTAATACCCCAAATCCAAGTCTGTTTCATAACCGTCATCGGTAACATAAACCTCTCCGTGCTGAAAAGGGGACATTGTACCGGGGTCTATATTCAAATACGGATCAAACTTTCGGACATGAACGGAATATCCCCTGGATTGAAGAAGGGCGCCCAACACTGATGCCGCGACCCCCTTGCCTAAACTTGAAATAACTCCGCCGGTAATGAAAATATATTTTGCCATAAGTTGTAGCTCCTTATGGATTCTTATTATAAGAAATTTTTGCCTTGTGATGCAAGATAATAAATCTTTATAATCAATTTCATGAGAGAATTTTTGAAATATCAGTATCAAAATCTATTTCTCTGGACGCCATTTGCAACAGCGGCTGGCGCGATCCTGTATTTTTCTTGCGCCGCGGAACCAAAATTAGCCTATCCTATGCTGATTGCAATCCTGGCCGCCGCGATTTTGACATCGCGCAGAACCGGCGTTGTCATGACAGCCTCTTTGTTGTTCATCTTTGGATTTTTTTACGCATGCGGCTTTACAAAGCTGATCGACACGCCGCAAATGATACGGAATATTCGCAACGCTAATATCGCCGGCGTTGTGACAAATATCGATTATACGAATGACAAGCCAAGAATCTTCGTACGGATTCCGGCAAATTTAATCAACAAGAATTTAGCTGAAAATAAAACGGCCTTGGTCAGATTGTCTGCCGGCGGGGATCATCCTTTGCCGAAAATCGGCGGCAGGATAAATGCGAGAGCGACACTGTTTAAGCTGGCCGGCCCGGCGGCTCCGGGTTCTTTCGACTATGCGCGCTGGGCGTATTTCAACGGAATCAGCGCGACTGGATATCTGGACGAATATAACGAAAATCCGGCGGCAGCCAATAAATCCGCCGAAATAAACAACATGCGCGATTATATTCATCATCAAACAAATTCCTTCCTGGCCGACACTTTGGTGCTGGGGTACAAGAACGCCGTTCCAAAAGACGACGCATCGGCATGGACAACGACAGGCGTCGGTCATGTCTGGTCAATCAGCGGATTTCATATAACATTGGTGTCGGGGTGGCTGTTCGTTTTCTTTTATCTGGTCTTCCGCAGCATTGCACCGATTGCCCGCAGGTTTCCGGCCAGATATCCCGCAATTATCTGCGCTTGGCTCGGATTGCTGCTTTATCTTTTCCTGTCTGGCGCTGACGTCGCCACCATCAGAGCGTTTTTGATGACGACGCTTGTCTTTGCGGCATTCATCCTTGGGCGGAATGTATTTTCGCTGCGCAATGTCTGCATTGCATTTTTGCTTATCTTTATGCTGAATCCGCATTATGTAATGCAGCCGGGCTTTCAATTATCATTCGCGGCCATATTCGGATTGATATGGTTTTTTGAGGACAGGAAACATATAAAAACTTCCATGGTCGAAAAGATCCTGCGCATCATCAAGGCGGCAATTATGACATCCATAATCGCGACTATCTTTACCGCGCCATTCGTCGCATATCACTTTTATTCCCTGCCGGTTTACGGACTGATAGGCAATTTGATTTTGCTGCCGGTGTTTTCCTTTGCAATCATGCCGCTGGTCATGATCGGGACAATCACCGCCCTGTCCGGATTTCACAGCCCGTTGATTTGGTCCGAAAATATTTATAGCGTGGCATTGAATTTGGCACACAAGATTGCAGAGCTGCCATTCGCCACGGTTCAAATTCCGCCTATTACAGGTCCGGCATTATTTCTGATGGCGGCCGGTCTTCTGTGTCTGATGTTTATCAAGAACACGGACAGATTCAAGCACGCCAATTACCTGCTGTTCCTGGTCTTCGCATCCGCCGGCGCTGCAATGGCGGCTTTGAATCCGCGTCCGCTGTTCTACGCGACGGACGATCATGAATTGGTCGCGTTTGTCCGCAACGACAAGCTTGAATTCAACAAGGCGCGCGCATCGAATCATTACTTTGCTTTCGAATCCTGGAAGCATTTGAATTATGAACGGCCAGATTCTGAAAACACGCGCCGCAAGTGCGACAAAGGCGTTTGTGTTTATAAAACTCCGAACTGGACGCTGGCGTACATTCAGCGGTATGCGCCATTGTCAAAGAACATTGCGATCCTTTGCCGCGACCCTGGGATTGACTTTATTGTTTCTTATTTTCATATCGACAGCGCGGAATGCGACCGCAAGATTCTGCGCGGAGGATTCGTCATCCATGAATCAGGAAGAATCAAATATACGCCGTCAAAGCGATGGTGGCATGGGAACGCAAAATTTTAATATTCGGCTGATACGAAATACAATCCGGATGCGGGCGCGGTCGGGCCGGCCGCGCCGCGGTTTTTCGCAGCCAATATCTCATCTATATCCATATCCTTGCCCAAACCGATTTCAACAAGAGTCCCAACCATATTGCGAACCTGATGATGTAGAAAGGATTTGGCAGAAAAATCAATTACTATTTCTGATTTCCGATTTCTGATTTCTGATTTATCCAAAGTC
>JAIRLB010000081.1 GCA_031259745.1 Rickettsiales bacterium
GAACCTTATCATTAATAAGGAATAAGGAAAAAGGAATAGGGGAAAAACTTTTATTACTTATTCCTTTTTCCTTATTCCTTTCCTCGACGGTATCATAATACCATATATATTTTTCTTGACTTTTTCGGGGCTTTGCATCATAATAATCTCGTTTTAATAAAAGGTAAAATAAAATGGCAGCGACAAAATCGTTAAAGAAAAGCGAATTGGAATCCAATTGGATTCTGATTGACGCGACCGATTGCACGCTGGGACGTTTGGCGGCGTATGCCGCGAATATCCTGCGCGGAAAACACAAGCCTGTTTGGACTCCTAATATGGATTGCGGCGATCATGTGATTATCATCAACGCGGATAAAGTCGCGTTGACAGGAACCAAAGCCGACAAAACCAGGTTCTTTTGGCATACTGGCTGGATCGGCGGCATCAAATCCCGCACTCTGGGCCAGATGCGCGCGGAAAAACCGGAAAAATTGGTTTTCAATGCCGTAAAGCGCATGATGGGCCGACGCACCGCCGTCGCATTGGCGAACCGGCGCCTGACCAAGCTGCACGTTTATGCCGGCGCAGAGCACAAGCACGAAGCGCAGAAACCCACAGTTATAGATTTTGGGTCTTTGAACCGTAAAAATAAAAGGGGCGAATAATGACAGAAGTAAAGAAAGCTGCAACTGCTGCGAAACCGGCTGCGAAAAAGGCCGCCCCGGTCAGAAAAGTGCCGGCCGCCAAGGTGGAAAAATCCGCACAGCTTGAAAAAATCGGCAAAACAGCCGTTTACGCGACTGGAAAACGCAAAGATTCCGTTGCACGCGTTTATTTGATACCAGGCAAGGGCAATGTCATCATCAACGACCAGCCGATGAAAGAATATTTCAGACGCGCCGTGTTGCAGATGATTTTGGCGCAGCCATTCGGCATAACAAAACGCGAAGGATCCTATGACATCCGAGCAATAGTTGCGGGCGGCGGTTTGTCCGGCCAGGCCGGCGCGGTAAAGCACGGAATTTCCAAGGCTTTGGCAAAGGCGGAATCGGAATTGCGCGCAGCGTTGAAAGCTGCCGGATTCCTGACGCGCGACAGCCGCGTTGTCGAACGCAAGCACTATGGCCGGCACAAGGCCCGCCGCAGTACTCAGTTTAGCAAACGTTAATATTTCGCACCCGCGGGCTGTAAATCCGGCGCGCGGCTATGGGCTCACGGTTCACAAAAAACCGAAGGTTTTCGTAATGTTCAAAAAAGAAAAAAATAAAGATTTGCATTATTCTGTTACTGGATTTTTGCCGGCTGACGAAATTCAAAAAACTGCCGACGAATTATTATTGGAATATGGCAAAACCGCCAAAATGCCCGGGTTCCGTCCCGGCCGCATTCCTTTGTCAGTATTGCGCCAAAAATATAACGCCACCGCCTTCGGCGAAGCTGTCGACAAGCTGATGAATAAAGATTTAACGGAATTCGTAGCAGCTAAAAAATTACGCTTGGCCGGCGGCCCAAAGGCAGACGTTGCAAAATGGGAAATTGGCTCTGACATGGAATATTCTTTGGAATTCGATATCTTGCCGACATTGCCGAATATTGATTTGGAAAGATTTACCATTACCAAAAAAGTTGCAAAATTGGAAGAATCCGAGGTAAAAAAATCTTTGGAAAATTTGCGGAAAAGCCGCGCGCAGGCTGAAAAGCAGGGCGATGAATACAAGGCGGCCGACGGCGACGTCGCGGTTATCGATTTCAAGGGTTTTGCCGGCGATACGGCTTTTGAGGGCGGCGAGGCGAAAAAACATCATCTGGCCTTGGGTTCCGGCGCATTTATTCCAGGTTTCGAAGACCAGATCATAGGTCATAAAAAGGGCGATAAGTTCGACGTCAAAGTAAAATTTCCAAAAGATTATCATGCGGCCGGCCTGGCTGGAAAAGATGCCCGCTTTGAAGTGGAAATCCATGAAATCCGCCATCCGGTCTTGCCTGAATTGAATGACGAACTGGCAAAGTCGGTCGGTCTGGATTCCTTAAAAGCCCTGGAAGAACATATCCGCAAAATTTTGGCCGACCAATATGCCGAGACTGCAAAACGCGACATGTATAACGAATTATTGGAAATACTGGCGGACAAGGTTAAACTGGATTTGCCGGAAACTTTGGTCGAACAGGAATTCAATATGGCAAAGTCCGAATTCGACCGGCAGCATTCCGATTGCGGCAATGCAAAATGCGATCATAAATTGGACGAAAAAAAAGAACGCAAAGACGCCGAGCGCCGCGTAAAGCTGGGCCTTATCCTGGCGGAATGGGGAACGGCCAACAAGGTAGAGGTCACACAGGACGATTTGCAGCGGGCAATCTGGAACGAAGCGGCGCGCTATCCCGACCAAAAACAAGCGTTCGAATACTACAACCAGAATCAGAACGCCGTTTCAATGTTGCGCGGCATGCTGTTCGAGCGCAAGGCTTTGGACGCGATGCTGGACAAGGTTAAAACCAAAGAAAAGACTGTGAAAGCCGAAGAGCTTTTCAAACAGGCCGGCCCCAGATGACAAACCTGTTAACAAGCGTCCCGTTTGGGGCGTTTTTCATTCTCTGCCATTGTTTTGAATTCGAATTTTTATCCGCAAACATTATACATATGGAATCAATTCTGAGCCGCTTGTTCGGCGTAAAAACAATTTTCCTCGTACGAAAACGTTCCCGTTGTGTCTGTTTGTTCTATTCCGGAGGGAATATAACATTCCGTTATGGCGGCGCTGCCTGTCGACGCTGTTGCAGCCGCATTGTTTTCCGTCGCCGTCGCGCATGAGGTGCAAGCCCCCGTTCCCGTGTCTGATTTGAATTTATTTCTTGCACACGCCGCGCAAGACGCCCCGCTGAGATAATATCCGGCCTGACACGATGTCGGCGCAGTCGAAGTCGTGCACACATTTTTGACCTCGTCGGAAGCGCCCGTAATAGGGCCAACGAACGTACTTTGCGTACACATTGAAAAACTGGAAGAAAACCAAGGGCTGCAATTACCGTATGCCGTGGTTGAAGAGATGCAGGAATAACCCAGGCAGTTGCTGGTTGATGTTATATCCGCGACACACTTATAACCGTTTTGCGTGCCGGATACAACCAATGCAAACCCATTTGAAATAGCGTAGAAAAACAAGAAAATACAAAGCGTAATTTTTTTCATCCCAACTCCTTTTTGGCAAAAAACAAAACCGCCAGAATAGGCGGCCGGGGAGTTGAAAAAACATATAAAAGAATGTCCCTGCGATTTTCGACAAGAGTCTGTTGTATAACCGCAGCCCCCCGACCAATAAAATCGGGGTAAAAACACAGGCGCATAAAGGCGCCAACGTTTTCTTCGTCGGATTCAACGCAATTTATGCGTTGCTTTTATATGGGATTTTCAAGTCCCTGAACCAGATTCCCATCTGTTTCGATAGCAATTATATATGAAAATTAATCGTATTTCAATAAAAAACAAAATTAAAATGCAAGCATGGAAACACCGCAGGCAAAATATTTGATTTTATCTTGCCCTGCTTTTTGGAATTGCGCAGAAACAGCCGTATTTTTTATCAAAATCCGCGTCAAATCCATTCTCGCGCAGTGTTTTCATCCACCATTCGCGCGGCTTTATCAGGCGCGGTTCGTCATGCAAAAGCTCGTCCCCCTGATTTTTGGCCGCGGCGATGTCTTCCGCGGTGTTATGTATCGCGACCAGCATGTTCGCGCCAAAAAATTTAGACAGGGCTGCTGGCAAAGTTTCTTCGCTCAGATAAGTCAATGTGCCGTTCGCATACGCCAAATCAGCTTTTATTCCGCAGCAATCCAATATTGATTTTATTTTTATCCTGCCATCCAGGAAATACTTTAAGTTTGCAATTGGAACCGGATAAAGTTTCACATCTATCCCTTGCGAATCCAGCCCCGCTTCATCCGCCTGGCGGACAAGTTCCCCGGCCGCGCAGCCACAGTCAAAAAACGATTTCGGACTATGGCCCAGCCGCGCGCGATACATGGCCGCAAGATATAAAACAGGTATTGAAAACATTGTGCATACACGATGATTCTCATCTAAGAAAAGATATCTAAAATAAGGATATTTAGTATGATAATAGTGCATTTTCATATTATGACAATAGCATTTTCGGATCCATTGTCAAGACTCGATGGCAAAAAACACGATTTTATATCCAGCCATCCCTTGTCACAAATCCCCCGCGGGAACTTTTTCGATTATATAATCAACACGCGCGCCTATTTCCGCGGCTGCCGCGATTATGTTTTCTTCGGTCAATTCTTTGCCGGCCATGGTCAAATCGCGCGTTGTGATGCCACGCGCCAATGTCAGACAGCTCTTTATCCCGGCGCGCGTGGCGCCCAAAATATCCGTGCGCAGAGTATCGCCTATCATTACGGCGCGGTCTGGGTCGGGATACCCCAGTTTTTCCATGGCGGATAAAAATACGCCCTCGTCGGGTTTGCCGAACCATATTACTCGCGCGCCGCGCTGCTCCATAATTTTGCAGACCAATCCCTGGGCCACGACAAATTCGCCATTGCTCAAAAAACGAAAATCGGGATTTGCGCACACGATCGGCAAAC
>JAIRLB010000086.1 GCA_031259745.1 Rickettsiales bacterium
CTTATTAAAATGGCATTATCAAAAGAGTAAAAGATGTTGTTGGAAATTAAAAACCTTTCTGTATCATTTGACGGCAAAAAACTGTTGCATGATATAAACCTAGAAGTTGCCGATCGCGCCCGTCATCTGCTGACCGGGCATAACGGCAGCGGCAAATCGACACTCACGCAGACCATTGCGGGAAATCCCGATTATGCGGTTGACAGCGGCCGGATTATTTTCAACGGCCGCGACATCACTAACAAAAACGCGACCGCACGCGCCCTGCTGGGGATATTTCTGGGCGCACAGCACGTACCGGAAATCCCTGGTCTGACAGTTATGAGTTTTTTAAAGCATTCCATGACCGCCCACAGGCATTTCCAGACAGGCAACGATTTGCCCATGGGAGAATTTTTGGCGAATTTGGAGACGGCGCGATCGCGCCTTAATATTCCGCGTGAATGGCTGAACCGCAGCATTAACGTCGGATTCAGCGGGGGCGAGCGAAAACGGCTGATGCTGCTGCGCCTGCTGCTGACCGAACCAAAGCTGGCAATTCTGGACGAACCGGATTCCGGGGCGGACGCATCCGTTCAAAAAATGATCGCCGACGCAATCAGTGAAATGACGGGAACCGCTTTCCTATTTGTCAGCCACCAAGAAAAATTCACCCAACTGGCAAACCCGACGCAAACAACAGTTTTGTCATCTGGAAAAATTGTGGTACAATAATCAAGATAAAACAAGGAGCTTAATAGATGGCCGCAAACTCTGATTTAAAATCAAAACTTTTGCCTCGTTTTTTTTATGAACCCGCGAAGTTCGCGCTGCTATCCTTTGGACTTATGCTTGGCGTCGTATTGATTTGTTATTTAATTTCGGGCGCCATAGCCAAAGAAAACGCGGCCATACCGTTTTTGCTAATGGGAATTTCAGCAGCGGCAACATTGATTTTCACAATCTGCAAATACATAAAATGGCTGCCCAAAGAAAATTTGGACCGACGCAGCTTTATTGCAATCGACAACGGCTTGACTTTCGTTTATTTCATGTTTGCAGCGGTGGCCGCCATCCTTGCTGCCCGCAATCCGCAAAATATTTTGTCACCGAGTAATTCAATGTTCCTATTAAGCGGCACGACCATTATTGTATCCATAATATGCCTATATGTGTTCGGATTGCTTATCGCAAGTGTTTATGCGACATATCGCCGCGCACTGGCCATGGGCGTTCCGAAATGGAAAGCCATCCTGTCAGTGCCGTTTGCAATCAATTTGCTCTGGTTCCCGGGATACTTGATGGCAGATGATCCCAAGGCCAAACCCGCGGTTGCGATCAGGGCCAAATGGTATTCGAAACTAACAGACTGGGTCGTTGCAAAACCAATAAACGCCATTCTGCTGTTCCTGTTTACGATGTCGATTTCAGCCTTGCTGTTCGACCCGTACTCATTATCCATAAAATTATTTCTTGGCGCGATATTCTGCATATGGCTGCTGATTGCCGGCGGCCGGGCATTCAAGAAAAATATCGGCGGGGCATACGCGACCGCCGCGGCGTTTTTGAATATTGCCTTTATTATCGGATTCGTCGTGCTCTTTTCCGGCAATCCGCAACCGCAGGCAAATCACATTCTATATGAAGAAATCCAAGTAATGGAAATCAAGGATCAGAAATGAACGGACTGCTCTTGTTTGGCGGAGTAATATTTATCCTGTGGCTGGGCCGCGCGATTTTTGTGCCGGTTGTGGTCGCCGCATTCCTGTGGTATCTGATAAATGCAATATCGGCCTATTACCGCAAGGCGCTGCCGTATCGGGATAAAACAAAGGGTAAAAAAATCTTACCTATTATATTTGACTGGGGCGCCGGCATTTTGTCGCTGGCGACATTCAGCGGATTAATTTATATGTTCATCACGCAAATTCGCCCCATGTTCGCGCAACTGATTGCGCGCCTGCCCGATATTCAGCAAAAACTGGCGTTGCTGGGGGATTATTTAACCGGCTATTTCGGATTATCATTCCCGCTGGACAGCGCCCCGAATATAACGGAAATCGCCGCCAACATAGGCTCGTCGGTCACGGGCTTTGCAACAACCATGGGAATGGTTCTTGTATATATCATCTTTATGTTTATTGAACAGAGCACATTCAACAGAAAATTTGCCGCCCTGTTTCCAAACAAGACACAATCCAAGAAGATGCATTACATCTTTGCCAGCATTGACGAGAATATGAAGAAATACATGTTCATGAAAACATTTATTTCTGTAATTACGGGCTTGTTGTCTTATTTCTGGCTGCATGCAATCGGATTGGAATTTGCGGGCGTCTGGGCATTTATCGTATTCGTGACCAGCTATGTTCCCACAATCGGCGCAATCGTCGCCTGTTTGCTGCCGGTACTCTATTCGCTGGTGACGGCGGATTCTATGAACTTGCCCATTCTGACCGCGGTGGGTCTGATTGGATTGCAGATCGTATTTGGAAATATACTAGAGCCAAAGCTGACCGGCAAGACATTGAATCTATCCACATTGGCTATTTTGATAAATCTGGTCTTTTGGGGAATGCTGTGGGGCGTTGCAGGTATGTTTTTCAGCGTGCCGTTGCTGGTGGCGACATTTGTTATAACCGCGCAGTTCGATTCTACGCGCTGGATTGCGATACTGTTGTCCGCAAACGGCGAGATTCCGGATAAAAATGACGAGTAACAAATAACTGACTGAAAACGCACGGTCGGATACGCATTCGCCTCGACAACAGACAATACATGCGTCGAATATGGCGGCAATCCAAAAACAGGAGTGAATTCCGATAGCGGCCTTTGCGTCATTCGCAAAACCGGAAAGCCCTTTTCTGACAAAACGGAACGTGCGCCCAGCTATTGCAGAGCCACGACCAAGTATAGCAATCTGGATTTGTCTGTTGGCAAAAAAACAATGCCAAATGGAACGAGCAATAATGGACAATATTCGATCAAGATAGGCATGCAGAGTGCGTCAAAGAGGAACAATCGCAGCAGGAATAGCATGATGTACGCGCTATTTGAAATAAAGAGCGTTTGCAAACGTACATGACCGGCATTTCAAACAAACAGATTCCTAATTATATCCAATTCTACTTCGGGTTGTATCCGAATATATCCCTCTCGCCCCAATCCATATCCAGCTGGCAGCGCGTAGGCAGAAACTCAAAGCACTTGGCCGCCAGTTCTGTTCGGTTCTTATCCGCCAGAGTATCTGCCAGATAATCTTTTAAAATATGCAGATACAAAACATCGCCGGCCGCATATTTTTGCTGTTTGGCGTTCAGTTTCTTGGTCCAATCGGAACAGCACTCGTCCTTTTCGATTTCAATCTTGAATATCTCGCGCAGCGCATTTTGCAATGTGTGCCCTTTTTTAGGACGCGCCAGCAAGACGCCTATCTTGGTGCAAAATACCGGCGCCGCCCAAATGCCCAAACGTTTGTAAATCATCAGCAGGTCCATGCGGGCGTAATGAAAAATCTTGGTGCTTGTCGGATTGGACAAAACCAGCGACAAATTCGGATAATCCTTGTTATCGCGGATTTGGATCAGATAGAAATCGTCCGAATCGCGGGCGCGCAACTGCACCAGGCACAGATTGTCGTTATGAATATCCAGCCCGGTTAATTCCGTATCAACCGCCAGTTCGGATGATTTCATCAATTCGGCCGCCTGCGGTGCGGACAAATCTTCCTGCAAATATATAATATTCATTTTGTCGTCTTTATTTTCATTGCGCGCAGCGCTTTACCATAGCCAATGCGTTATCCAATATAATCTTTGCCGATTCAGAATCCAGTTTTTTTTTCATCTCGGCCCGACTGGCGCCTGCCAAGCTTTCTTCGGCCTCGATGCTGGTCAGAAGCTCATCAACGAATATAATCGGCAAATCTATGTATGAATCCAAATCCTTGGCAAACCTGCGAACTGCCTGGGTTGTCGGCGATTCGCTGCCGTCAAAGCGCAATGGCAATCCGATGACAATCCCGGCCGCGTTTTCTTCTTCGGCAACGGCCGCGACAGATGCCACAGCCGCACGGGACCACGGCCTGTTCTCAATCTGGGGGCGGATAAAGAAAAATTCTTGAGTTTCATCAGAAACAGCCAGCCCCACCCGGCACTGTCCCCAATCTACGCCCAAAATGCGCCCGATACGCGGAAAATCCTTGAAATTTGCCAAAATCATAGTATAATTCTTTTACTTTTTATATATAGTAGGATGTAATATGTCATTTAGCAAGCAGCAATTGCAGAAATTCGCCCATCTTATCAGAATTGAAATCTCGGATGAAAAATTAGAGCAAATGAAGATAGACTCCATAGTAGAGTGGTTGGATAAATTGCAAAAAATTGACACTGCCGGTGTAGAGCCGATGTTGTCTCCGGCAAGCCACACGTTGCCAAAGCGCGCAGATATTGTGACAGATGGCAATATCCGCGATTTGGTTTTGGCGAACGCACCGGATAAAACAGGCATAAGCAGGGGATATTTTGCCGTGCCAAAAGTAATAGAAGAAGAATAAAAATGAGAAAATTAATATTTGGAATAATAATTTCCGCCGTTATATTCAATGCAAGCGCGCATCCGATGGACGCCTTTGTTGCAGATTGCGAAAAAATTGCCAACAGTGTCCCTTGGTTCACGGAAAAAAATTGTACACCTGTTGATAAATGCATGAAGTATTTCAATGATTCAAAAGAAAAATGTACCGCCAAATACAAGACATGCCTGCACAATATCCCACAAAGAAACGAAGAAATTAAAAATGGAGCCTATATTTTGAAATGCGCAAACAATCCAGAAATAAAAAAATTCATAGCGCCGGAATATATAACTTTTCCCGATGGAAAACCTGACACGGGCTTTGCTGACAAATCATTTACATATCAAAATTCGCAATATGTAGTTTTTGACGACTTGATAAATGATAAGGAGCATACATACCTTGTTTTCCAGGCGAAAGGAACAGGGCAAGGAATATCATCTTTGGGGGACAATTATTTTATTATTGTGGATAGAGATGTGGATAGAGACAACGACGCCTTTGCAATAGGGATTCATAATACGGACGAGATAAGAAATGAACATGATTGATTTGACTATTGCCGAAGCGTTGGCAAAACTAAAATCCGGCGAAATCACCGCCACGGAATTGACAAAAGCGTATCTGGCGCGAATTGAAAAACATGGCAAGGAATTAAACTGCTATATAACTGTGACGCCCGAACGCGCTTTGGCGGACGCCGCTGCATCTGATGCGCGATATGCCGCAGGCAGGCCGCTGCCGCTGGACGGGATTCCAATCGGGATGAAGGATTTATTCGCAACGCGTGGAATCCGCACGACGGCGGCATCGCGCATGCTGGAAAACTTTATCCCGGAATACGAGTCAACCATTTCGCAAAAGTTTATCGATGCGGGAACCGTTTTGCTGGGGAAGACAAACCTGGATGAATTCGCGATGGGAACTTTCAGCAAGACAAGTTATTTCGGCGCACCTGTCAACCCATGGCAACTGGAACTCAAATTGACTGCCGGCGGTTCATCGGGCGGCTCTACATCCGCCATCGCGGGCGGCCTTGCAATCGGCGGCACGGGAACTGATACCGGCGGATCCATACGCTTTCCTGCGGCCATCACCGGATTGGTCGGAATGAAGCCGACTTATGGACTGTGTTCGCGCTGGGGCTGCGTCGCGTTCGCGTCCAGTCTGGACACCCCCGGCCCGATTGCGCGCACTGTCGACGACGCGGCATTGCTGCTGTCTGCAATGACCGGCCATGATACGAAAGACAGCACCAGCGCAAACCGTGAACAAATCGACTATTGCGATAAAATCAGAAGTCAGAAGTCAGAAATCAAAAATTTTCGCATAGGTATTATAAAGGAATTCAACGATGTAGAAATATCCGCAGACATGAATGGATTATTTAACCGGCGTATTGCGGATTTGAAGGCAGCCGGTGCCGAAATAATAGAGGTGTCCATTCCGAACATCCTGGATGCATTGGCCGCCTATTACGTGATTGCTCCGGCCGAGGCGTCGTCAAACCTGGCACGTTATGACGGCATGAGATACGGCCTGCGTGTTGATGGGGCGGATTTAATCGACACATACAAAAAGACTCGCGCGGCCGGCTTTGGTACCGAAGTTCAGCGCCGTATGGTTGTAGGCACGGCCGTGCTGTCATCGGAATCGTACGAGGTTTATTTCATGCAGGCGGCGCGCGTACGCAGATTGATCGCAAACGCATTTGATCGGGCGTTCGAACAGTGCGATTTGATTGTATGTCCGTCCGGCGCAGGGCCGGCATTACCGCTGGGTTCAGATTTGACGCCTTTGGAATATTATGCGCTGGATTTATTCACAGTCGCAATGAATCTGGCCGGCGTTCCGGCGTGCAGCGTTCCATGCGGGTTAAGCGGAACCGGCCTGCCGCTGGGGATGCAGGTTGTCGGAAATAAGTTCGACGATACGCGCGTCCTGCAATTGGCCAAATATATAGAGGAATTCGCAGGACTGGATAACCGCCCGACCAAAATAATGCTGGAATAAAAAGATTCCTGATTTATTTATCACGGACTGAATCAAAAAACTAATTGGTAATACGCTGTTGGGATAAGATATAATTTTTCACTAACAAACCAAAATGAAATTATCATGAACAAACCAATAATTATACAAACCACGACGGATAATCAGGATTGGACTAAAAAATTGACAACCGCTTTGTTAGAAAATCGTTTGTCGGCAGATGTCCAGTCGTCTGATATAGGCTCCAATTATTGGTGGAAAGGCGAAATACGCACAAAGAACGAAACCTTATTGACCATAAAAACCAAAGAGTCTTTATTCAAAGATGTTGAAAAAATTATACGCGATAACTCTTTGTATGAAACACCGCAAATTATTGCCGCACCGATAATTAATGGCGGCAAAGATTATTTGGATTGGATAAAAGAAGAAACAAATTATAAATCTACTGGTGGCTAGGGACGGAATCGAACCGCCGACACAGGGATTTTCAGTCCCTTGCTCTACCAACTGAGCTACCTAGCCAACGCGAAAGAGATAATAAGGCACGCAAATAAAAAAATCAAGGGGAAATATATATGTTCACAATCAAAGGCAAAACAGGTGACTGGGAAGTGGTAATAGGTTTGGAAACTCATATGGAAGTATTAAGCGAATCCAAGCTGTTCAGCGGCGCATCTGCGGATTATAATCCGACCGTTTCACCTAATACCCAGGTTTCCATGGTTGACGCCGCGATGCCGGGCATGTTGCCTGTGCTGAACGAATATTGTGTAGAACAGGCTATCCGCATGGGGCTGGGGCTGAATGCGGAGATTTCCCACGCAAGCAAATTCGCGCGCAAGCAGTACTTTTATCCCGATCTGCCCCAGGGTTATCAGATTTCGCAACCCGCAGAAGAAGCGCCGGTTGTAGGACGCGGCTGGATCGAAATCATGTCGGATGATGGGAAACAAAAAAAGATTCTTATTGAACGAGCGCACTTGGAACAAGACGCGGGCAAGTTGAAACATGATGCGCATCCGACAAAATCATTTGCGGATTACAACCGCACGGGCGTCGCATTGCTGGAAATCGTGACTTTTCTGGATGTGAAAAATCCAGATGCAAATTCATACATCACTTCGCCGGACGAAGCTGAGCGCTATCTGCGCGAGATTCGCGAAATTGCGCGCGCTTTGGGCGTATCCAAGGCGAATATGGAAGAAGGAAGCATGCGCGCGGATGTGAATGTATCGGTGCGCCCCGCTGGGTCGAAAGAATTCAGAACCAGAACCGAAGCAAAAAACATGGTTTCGTTCAAGTTCATCAAAAGCGCGATTGAATTCGAGGCGCGGCGTCAAATCGAAATATATGAGAGCGGCGGCGCCGTATCCCAAGACACCATGCGTTACAATCAAGCGGACGGCACGACATCTGTCATGCGCAGCAAGGAAGATGCATTGGATTATCGCTACTTCCCTGACCCTGATTTGTTACCGCTGATTATCGATGATGAAACCATTGAGCGCATTCGCGCAACGTTGCCAGAATTACCATCTGCACGACGCGCACGTTATATCGCTGAATTGGGTTTGTCCGAATACGATGCCGCGCGCTTGACGGAATCAGTTGATATTTCCAAATGGTATGAATTGGCCGTCGGCGATAAACCAGCGCGCGCGAAACCAATTGCAAACTGGTTAATCAGTGAACTGTTTGCGCACCCTGAAAATATGAATGTCGAAAACGCCGTGGATGCATCTGACAGTGGCGGTGCACGGATTATCACACCATCTGATCTGGCTGAGCTTGTGGATATGATTGCGGCAAATGAAATCAGTGGCAAACAAGCCAAAGATATCTTTATCAAGATGTTGGATGGCGAATGTGGCACTCCGCGCGAAATTGCAAGCCGATTCGGCATGAAACAAATCACTGATACGGGCGCGATTGAAAAGGCAATTGACGATGTCATCGCCGCCAATGCCAGACAGGCTGAACAATACCGCGGCGGCAAGGTCGGTCTGATGGGCTTTTTTGTAGGCCAGGTTATGAAGGCGACGGGCGGATCTGCGAATCCCGCAGCTGTTAATGAAATATTGAAAAAGAAACTAAATTAAAAAAGGATTAACTATGACAAAAACTGTAAAGATTATAAAAGATCCCACTTACTTGATCACCGGAATACTTCAATTTGATTTTACCCAACCAATTGGACGCAAATTGCCGGCAAAACAGATGTCTGACAAAATCTGGTCATCGACCAGCCCCCAGGCGCGCTTTTCCGCGCAGGTTATGCGTCAGAAAAAGCGGTAACATAAACATGCTTGCCATTGAATACCTTTTAACCAAATACAAGCCTTTTGACGCGCTGGAAAAGATCGACCTGAATCGCCTGGGCCTGTTCGTATCGGAATACGGCGACAAAATTTATGACCGCACGCCCAGTCAGCCCGTCATCACAGCCAGCGCTGTTGTAGTCAATCCGGGGTTTACAAAAATACTAATAATGCGTCATAAACTGCACGGATTTTACAAGCAATTTGGCGGGCATGCCGATGGAAATCACAATTTGGCCGCCGTTGCTGAATCGGAATTGCTGGAAGAATCCGGCGCGTATGGAAAATTGATGGATAAAAATCCTTTTGACTTGATTCGATGGAATTTTCCAGACCGCGAGAAAAACGGCATTTTTTACCCGGCGCATGATTGCTTTGACATAGCGTTTTTATTTGTAATTTCCGAAGCTGTAAAAATAAGCCATAATAAAAAAGAGGTTCTGGATACCAAATGGGAAAAACTTGAAACATGGCGTGACTATTCCGACACGACCAATCCCATATACAAGGATAATCCGCAAAACTTGGATTACCAGCAGAGAATTTGCAAAAAGATAAAAATATTTGACCGGTGCCGGAAATGAAAAAATTCTTTATACAAACCTTTGGCTGCCAGATGAATGTCTATGACGGGCAGCGAATTGCAAACATGCTGTCCGCATGCGAATGGACTCCGACAGATGATTTGGCGGATGCCGATTTGATTGTTCTTAACACATGCAGCGTCCGCGAAAAGGCCACAAATAAAGTATTTTCCGCGCTCGGGCGAATCCGCCGCGCCAAAAAGAAAGACGCCCTGTTCGGCATTGTCGGCTGCGTTGCGCGTGAAGCGGGCGCAGATGCGTTCAAACGAATTCCAGAATTGAATTTTGTATTGGGCCCGCAAAGCTATCACAAGCTGCCGGACATTTTGGAAAATCCGGACAGCAAATTATTGAACATCGATCTGGGCGGTTTGGAGAAATTTGACGAACTGCCGAAAATGTCCGCATCGCCAAAAGTCGCCTATATTCCCATACAAGAGGGATGCAATCATCTGTGCACATATTGCATCGTGCCATACACGCGCGGCCGCGAAATATCGCGCCCGAATGACGACGTCATGCGCGACACAACCCGCGCCGCGCAAACCGGCGCTATCGAGATCTGCTTTCTGGGGCAGAATGTAAACGGTTACCGATACAAAGATTGCGGCGGCAAATGGTTCAATCTGGCAGATCTGATCCGCGAGACTGCAAGACTGCCGCAAATAAAACGCATCAGATTCACGTCCAGCTATCCGACCGAGATGACATGGGACCTGATTGAATTATTTAAGACCGAGCCGAAACTTCTGCCCTTTTTAAATCTGCCTATTCAAAGCGGTTCTCTGAATATATTGTCCGCGATGAACCGCCCCTATTCCTTGGAATTGTATATGGATATTGTCGACAAGCTGCGTGTGGCGCGTCCGGATATCCAAATATCAAGCGATTTTATCGTGGGCTTTCCCGGCGAAACCGATGATGACTTTGAACGGACGATGGATATCGCCAGACGCGTACGCTATATAAACTCCTATTCTTTCAAATACAGCCCACGTCCCCACACCGCCGCCGCCGGCATGCCGAATCAAATATCTGATAAGATAAAAAAAGATCGTCTGGCGAAACTGGACGGTTTTCTGAACGAAGTCCAGCGCGAATTCAATCAGTCCTGCGTCGGCCGGATCTTGCCTTGTTTGCCGGACGGGTTGGACAAAAGCGGAAAGCATCTGGTATTCCGCACCCCGTATATGCAGCAATGCATTGTGGAAAAGCCCGATTATGCGATTGGCGGATTAACCGATATAAAAATCACGGCTGCGAACAAAGCGTCCCTGCGCGGCGAGATAGTTCATAAAAACTAAAAGAATGCTTCAGCGCTTTCCATCCATCCCGGCAAATGTCGACAGATAAAAGCTGTCATCCTAAATACCCATATCCACAATAGATCGGTCAGAAATGACGATATCTTGATTAATATCAAAGTTATCGCCACTTATGGCCGAATCGACATAATATATATCAATACAATCCTATATGATTGTAAAAGATATATTGTTATTCTATATTTCGAACAAACCAAGGAGGAAAATCTTATGTTTGAACTGATGCAACACTTAATCGCATTCAAATATGCATGCAAAACCAATCATTGGTCTACTGACAATTATGCGGATCATCTGCTGTTCGACCGACTGGCCGAAGGCATAGACGATTCGGTTGACGATATTGCGGAAAAGCATTTCATGGCCAACGATAATAAAAAAGCATTCGATACCGCCGTGCTGAATCCTGGGATGATAGACAAGAATTTGGTCAAAATGATTGAATCTATCACCAAACATCTGGAAAAGCTGCAAAACGACGATTCGTTGAATACAGGCATGCTTTCTCTGCTAAGCAGAATTGAAGAGGATTTTCTGACCAAACTGGCATTGGCAAAACTGGCCTCTAAATAATCAATATGAAAAATCCGCTCTGCCTGGGGCGATTTCCGTTGGAAATTTATCTTGTTCCCGCACATAGATATCCGTCCACCTGTAATAAGCGATTATGCGTCCTGAGAGGATTATTTTTATCTGTATCTTGCTCTTAGTCGGTGGGTAGATATTCTGCCGGGGGATTTGATAGGTTTTACCCACGTAACTAAACGTCCAGTCGTTCTTTAAATGCCGCTCTACCATTATAAAACACACATCATCAATGTCTTCTACCCAATTAGGCAAAGGTCTATGCGTATTACCTTCAATCGCTGCTTTGGCATATCTCTTGTTATGCTCTACAACGTACCCAAGTACTTGTTCGCATCCGCAATATCTCTAACCCCGTCTAGCTTCATCAATGGCACTAATCTACGCTGATGCACCCCGTTCCATCTATCTACACGGCCTTTGGCCTGAGCACTATGCGCCATTATCACCCTTATACCAAGATTATCGCACATTCGGGTAAAGAAGTTCTCTTTATCCGCAACATGATACATGTTTCTTCCGTCAGCATAAAACGCCTGCGGCACGCCATACGCACTAAACCACCGCCAAGCACATCTGCACACAGATTCTATCGTCTCCTGCTCGTCAAAGCGCAGTTCAGCAGTATTCGTAGCATCATCAACGATATTTAT
>JAIRLB010000003.1 GCA_031259745.1 Rickettsiales bacterium
GTATGCTGACGAACAGTCTTCTTCTATATTCGGCAAAGTGTCGGTGCCACAGTCGCATTTTATAACAACCGGACAGCCTTGACTTTTGCAGTCTGAATAGCAGTATGTACCCGAAGCAGTCGATGTCGTGGCGGTAAGCTCCGCGAATGCGGAATGGGAAAATACGAAAAAATAAGCAATCATATGGAAGCAAAACAACTGACCCTTTGGATCAGGCATAGCAGGGGGAAAACAATGTCGCGGAAATCTGGGATTTTTGAAAATAAAAAAACCGACATATTAATCGGTGGTTTGGATTAGCGGTGTTTTATAAGAGGCATTTTAACGATTTTGCAATACCTTGTCTACAAAAAAGAACAAAGACCAAAGATCAAAGAAAGGAATAAGGAGAAAGAACAAAGATCAAAGAGCAGATAAAGATCATGCCAAATTCCCCTTCGCTGGCGAAAGGATGGATGCGAACGAAGCGAGCAGACGGGGTAGAGGTCTTTTATCGCGCTTTCTATCATATGCAAAACAAAGAAAAAGTGAGCGGTGAACGATGTTATTTTTTGCCTTTGCGGATAATCTTCCACCAGTTTGTCGCGGTCTTGGTCGTATTGCCCCACAACTTTTTAATGTCTGATTCCAGCGCAGGCAGTCCGTTGCCGATACTGCCGCCAAAATCCTTGGCGATATCGCCGGCCTTGTTCGCCAGATACGCGACCAGGCATCCGACAATCAGGATGATCATAAATCCGTCGTTTTCCAAGCCGGGGACTGCGGCCGCCAAGTTGGCGTCGACAACGCCTGACAAAATTGCCGCGCACAAAGAAATGACGATAGACAAGGATACGAAATAAATGGCGGCCTGGATGAATTTTTGTATCTGCGCGGACAATGATTCCGTTTCAAACAGCTTCAAAAACCCGTTGAATATCTGGCCGGCGTATCCCTTGTATGATGTCGCCCCGCTGACGCCGCCGCCAAATGCATCCAATGGCGCGCCGAACATTCCGCCGCCCGCGGACGCGCCGCCGACTGTCTGATGCAGGGCTGTGAACGGCAGCATGAACAGAATCAGAAACAAATCGGCAATAACGCCCAATGCCATTAATGCAAACTTCCAAATATTATAAATGAATATGACGACAAAAACGGCGCCCGCCAGGAAAGTAAACGCGCTGTGGCCGATCCCGGCCAGCATCCATTTCCATCCAGCGGCAACGGCCGTGTAAAAGAATCCCGATAAACGCGTTGGAACGCATAACAGGTTTGCCGCCTGTTCGGAATTGATGACGGCAAGATTCGTATGGGCGGCCGCGATATATTTATGAATGGCGGCGCAGGTGTCGGGCAGCGATGCGTTGGCCGCAGAGGCGACAGAGTTTAATATCAAGTCGGACAAATATGTTCCGATTGATATGACGGGTCCCATGATCCACATGAATAATTGCGCGGGCCCTTGCTCTATGATCAAAATCCAGATTGTTATCACGACAATTCTTTTTACGATATCTTCCCATAACGCCTGGGCCTGCTTTTCGCCGCGGATTACTTGATATGCCTCGAACATTAGCCAGAATGCGAATAATATGATGATAAATATGGTCATAAAGCGCACCAGCGAGCGCTCTAATATATCGCTGATCAACGACAATGCGCCAATAAAGGCGCGGCCGACTTTTGCCTCTACTGGTACATAATCTTTGACCAAAACGTTTGTTTGGAATTGGTTTTGAAAATTGGCGATATCGTCGGTCAGGTTTGTTGAAAATAATTTCTGATTATGTTCGGTCGTCCATGCGCCAAAATCCCCGATGTCGCCATTGACCGGCATATTTGATGCGGCCCATGCGCCCGGTATTATCAGCAGGGCGCATATTGCGCAGACGACGATTTTTGATAAAATTTTCCTTAATCTGTTTGCCATATTTTCTCAGCTTTTCTTCCCCATCCCCTTTGTTACGTTTTCCGCGATCTTGGTCGGAATATTCCAGATGCGCTTGCCCAGATCTTTGATCCATCCGCCGTAATCGAAGTCTTCTTTGCCGTCGGCGGACGACAGCAGCTTGTCGATCTTTGGCGATACCGCATAGTGATACAGCAGAAACAGTCCGATCATCATCAACAAGAATTCCCAGCCGTTTTTCATAAAGTCGAATGCGCCGGGATATTTGCGTTCAACCTGGGCCCGCGAAGCGGTGAAGCAGTTTCTAAACTTGTCCTTGTCCAGCGCGCCGTCGGCCAGGGCCACATTTTCACACTTTGCAAAAACCGTCATGACCGATAATGTTTTTTCATCCGCATTCTTTGCGGATGCCCCCATCATGGGCGGCAGAATGGCGCTATATCCGTCGTTTGGCCCGGGAAAATATTCATCCGCGGCATACGATACGGTCGCATAGATAATCAGAACCTTCAATGTTATGGCGATGATTCGCACCGCTGATTTTACCAGCATTCCGATGGCGTTTGATATGACGTTGCCGGCCAGGCTCCACGTTCCTTCGAATGCGCCGGCCGCCAGAATCAATGGCAGGAAGATAATCAGAAACACCAATTTGAACACAACGCTGAGTATCTGAAAGAACAAATCGAATCCGATGATCAGGAACATAATGACCAGCGCCAAGCCCGCCACCCATGTGAAAGCGCCGCCGCCCATATCGTCCATCCAGGCATAATTCATCAATGCAAAGCCGCCCCCGGCGCCCGCCAGCATTATGGCGTTCAGATTCCCCATCACGCACATGAATGGCTTTAATACCGGATTCAGCACATCGTTGTTTTCAACGCCCGTTCCGCATTTGGCGGAATCGGAAACGCCAGTCGCCGCCATGGATAATTCCGCGCCCGCCAGCATGACCGGGGTAATGGTAATATTTGTAACCCCGCGCAATGCGGCGGTGCCGCTCATTCCAAGGGCTCCGATCAAAGCGCCCACAATCATGACGCGCGCGCCTTGTTTCCAAATCTTGTCAAACCATGATGCGAATTCAAGCTGTCTGTCCCCCGCGTCCAGGCTTGCGATTTTCTTGGATGCGTCGTGCAAGTGCATCGCGGTTGTATAAAACAGGAAGATTCCGAATCCCACCGCCAGCAATATCCACAGATTGTCGACCGTTGCCATCCAGAAATTTTCCGTCGCCGTTCCGATTGCGGCGAATAATTTTTCAATATAACCGCACAAAAAGCATCCGTTTGCGGTGGAAATATCGCCGCCGCCCGCGCCAATCGCATTTAAGAATCCCGACATGCTGGAATATCCCAAACTGCCCCCGTCTATGGATGAAGACACATACCAAACGCCCAGCCCCAGCGCAATTGCGCCCATGCTGAATTTGACGGCAATCATAATAAGTTTTGCTTTCAGCATATTTGTAAGCCGCAAGCCGAAAATCGTAAGACGAAAACTATGAATTGTGTTTTAATTCGCAGTTCGCAGCTCACGGTTCGCGGTTCACGTTTTTTTCTCCTCTGTTTTCTCTCCGTCGCCGGAGATAATTGCCTTGCCGATATTTTTGACGGTTTTTACGACATTGCCGGTGACTTTCATTGCATCATCCGCAAATTGGCCGCCAAGCGATTTGCTTTCGCTGAAATCCGCGGCCGGTTCGACTTCGAATGCCGACATGAACATGCTTGTGACCTTTGGCACCTGGGCGGCCAGAAAATCAACGACATATATCAGGACAATGCACCCCATTATCGTCATCGCCGCCAGATTATCGTCCGATAATGCGTCCGCATAAATCGACCCGCTGGTGATTAATTCCATAAGTTCGGCGGCTGATGCGCCCGGCGCCGAAAAAAACTTTGCGATTATCACCATTATCACGGTATAGGTCAGAACGGCCGCCGACAAAGACACGATCGCGTTGATGACTTTCTTGAATTGATCGGCGCCGACGTTCGACCCCAGTTTTTTCGCCCAGTCGGGCGCCTCGGAATTTTTGAAGACAAACATTACCAGCGACAGCGGAAAGAAGAATGCAAAGAATGTCATTGCGGCGATTATGTCTATGAAATAAAAGCAGAACCGGATGAATATCTTGAAGAATCCGTAAACGAGATACAACCCCATGGCAAACATCAGGATATGTTTCAGCAGCGATCCGATCCCCAGCAGCGCCTTCCAGGAAAAAGCGTTGTCCATAATCGCGATTCCCAATTTTATATATCCTTGGAATTGAGTGATTGTCGTCTTCATCAGCATGATAATCTTGTCGCGCAGCTGCGGGCGGTAAAATCCCGCGTCACCCATCGGCTGCGGCTGATAGGTGATTTTCTTTTCAACCGCGGCCGTATCCGTCCGCACCATGGATTGGGTATAAATCAGCGTCATGTCCGCGACCGGTTCGAACGTCACCGTTGTAATAAACCGCGGCAGCGCGACCCCCATCCCCAGCAAGGCGAAAACAAACAGCGAATTAATCACGACCGGCTTGATGTATTTCTGATACATCGGGTCATCCAGACCGCCATGGATGTTTTTCCAAACGGCATACAGGATGTAAAATGCCATAATCAGACAAAATATCAGAATGCAGAATAGCGAAAACTGGCGGTACGCGGCGGCGGATGCTTGGGATATTACCTGAAACAGACGGTCGAACACGGGGCAGCCCCAACACTGCACCGATCCGTCTATCAAAGAGTTGGCCCATGTATTCATTTCTTTTTTATCCAGCCTGCGGCCGCGCCTATTTTCTTTGCCCAATCCTTGACATTCTTGCGGGTTGTCTTAAAATCGCCGGTTACTTTCTTATGCAGGTCGTCCATTCCCTTGCCCGCGTACTTGTCCAATTGCTCGCGCGTTAGTTCGAATATGCGGAACATCAGATAAAACGTCAGAATTGTCGACAGCCACAGAATTGAATGCTCGCCGAATCCCATGGCGCTGTTTGCGACAGTTGGAACATTGCTGGTCATAGAGCCGCCCGCGGCCACAACGAATACAGAGCTGTTCCATTGGAACAAAGCCTTTATCACGGCTACATTAACGACCAAGATGAAGGCGCACGCGATCATCGTGATTATCAATTGTTGCAGCGCCTTGACAATCACCTCGAACGCGGGCCATAAATCCAGCCACTTGTTCGGATTCTTTGGTTTCGCCACCCATACCAAGACCTGGAACGGGTACAGAACCAGAGCCATGCCGAAATTGAATATCCCCTGGATAATCAGCAGCGCCATGAACAGGTTGCTGGATACGAATGCGAACACCAGCAAAATGCCTGTAATCAGATTCAAAAAGTCTTCGCCGCCATGCGGAATAAGCGTCATCAGGCCCGTCAGCCCCTTGGTGATGAAATCAAAGCCGCGTTTGATGATCTGATTGTTTGCGTGTGATAAATTCGAAACCGGCTGAACCAGAAAGTTGCAGCTTTCAGCGGACATCCATCCCTTGTCAACAACATCTTGCGGACATTGCGCTTTTTCTGCCGCGCCCATCGGTACGCTGATGCTGCTGGTCAGGCTTTCCGTATAAATCGCCCCAAAGCGCAAAAACGGGTCGACAATCAAATCGGTTACGTAAACAGGTTTTATTTGCAGCAAAATAGTCGCGGCGACAATGGCGCGCATTGCTGGCTTTAACATATTTTCCGCAATCTGCATGCCCCCCGGAGTGTCTTTTTCCCACATCTCGCCGCCGCCCTTGAATCCGAAAAACGCCAGCCATGTTTTTGGAAAATACATCTTTATTAAATACAGGCCCATCGATACCCCCAGCCATCCCCAAATCAAAATATAGATGATGCCGGTCCCGCGCCCCACAAAGAAGTCATAGCCACCTGTTGCAATTGTCATTAATGCGTCCAAGACCATCGGAACGAACGGCGCCAGGTTCAAGCTTTCCACGATCGCCCAATCTGCGAAAGCCGGCGTGGCCAGCGCAAAAGAGCAAAAAACGAAGAGCAAAGGGCACAAAAATTTATTCATCGTATTGATTATATCATAAAAATAGTCGTGAATCAGCCGGTCTTTTTGTATTGCCGCCGTTTCGTTCTTATGATAAACTGTTAGCGGTGCCGGCGGATTACGGCATCGGGGCTTAAGAACCCTTTTCAATCGCGTCCGAAAGGACGAAAAACTCCTGCATCGGCAGGAGGGCTGTGTTATATATCGAAAACGCGGCGCTATCTACGATTGAAATAGTTCTTAACCTCCTGCCACCAATTTGCCCGCAGCGCATATGGTGGCTTTTTCCGCAGGAGGTAGAAAATGTCAAACAAGGTTGTTGTTTTCGCAGTTTTCGCGCTTTCGGTTTCTTTTCCGGCATTTTCCGACAATGGTTGTCCGGATGGATATTACGGCAATCCCTGCAAAGTCGATGTTCCATGCGGGAAATACGTAGCCGAGGCGAACTCTGTCCCTGTTGATTGTCCGTATGGATGGTATCATGCCGCTCATACTGTTGCTTATGGCGACAAATCGCCCGACTGCATAAAATCGTCAGGCTTCAATTACGCTCCGCCCGGATCGTGCGATCAAATTGCATGTCCCGTGCCGTCAAACGGTGTTCCAAGCGGTTCTTGGTGTAATCTTACACCCGATGGAATTGAAAATAAGGAAGCAGGCTATGCGGGCTGGCAAGTCGCATGTTGCAGTGTGAGTGCCGTGCAGACGGAAAGAAATCATTGCCGAGGTTCTTTTAATTCCTATTATAACCAGGCGACCGGCGAGTATGACGGGGGCAGCAGAACCTTGTGGCAAAATGGAATATGGTATGCAGAAATAATATCCTGCGAAGCTGGGTATTTCAAGAACGTGCAGGATTATCTGGAGAGAGGTTCAAACGGCATTTACGGTTTTATTGCCAATGATGACGGAATGCATTATTCATATTTTGAAGAAAATGCAGCTGACAGCATGAATGCGAAATGGAGCGGAGCCGAGGTCGGATACGGCTATTATTCCGCCGCGGGGGATTTGGCGCGCCGCCCGTGTCCGGCCGGCTATACGACCAGAACACCGACGGCGGCGTCCGATGGCGAATGCGTGCGGCTGTGTCCCGGCGCGTCATTGTTAAGAACCGGAAACGGATTATCTTTTAATATCTATGCCGAAAAATATACCGCGATCGCATTGAATTTGGAAATAGGCGGGACTGTATGCTATGTTCCTTTGCAGGCCGGACGCGGAGAGAATGCGATAAATGTCGGATATTTGGGAAATGCATATCACACGGTCAGATAGACATTCGGGATAATCTGATAAAAAATCCAGAAGATTTATGATATGATTATTCCGATGAGCAAGCTGAAAAAATTCTGGATTGTTTTTGTTTCCTTTCTGCCTTTTACGGCGGGCGCCGCCTTGCCGTTGGTAATTGGCGGCATTGCCGGAATCGGCGTTATTGCGGGTTTTTCCATTTATCGTTCGGCCGTGCCAGTCAATATGGCCGACGCCTTGTCTTTCTTTACCAGCTGCTGGTCCTGCCAGATGTTCGCGGATGTCATGGCGTCAATGTCAAGCCTGCTGCCGCGCGCCTATCATGCGATCGGACAGGCGACCATTCCGATCTGCATAGGATTGACGGCCGTGTGGTTCGCATGGAATTTATTGGCGGGTTATATCGGCGCCGGCACCGATAAAAAATGGTCGTCAGAGCCCTGGTCCATGGCAGGCGATTTTGGAACGCATGTCATCAAACTGGGCTTTGTCGTTGCGCTGTTGGCGTTTCCGCTGCCCAGATTGCTGACGAATGTCGTTGTAGAGCCGGTCTTTAATGTTGGATTGTCGCTTAATCGCGTGGTGGCCGGCGATGATAAGTTCGCAGAATGCGTCGTCGCGACCGCGGTCGCGGATCCGGTGTCTATTAACAAGAACGCGGCCGAATCGGGCGCCTATTCGCCAACGCTGCGCCATAATCTGACATGCGAGTTGGCAAATATCCATCAGATGACGGGCCTTGGGATGACTGTTGGCTGGACAATGCTGAATATGGCGTTTGATACGCAGTACTGGCACAAGATTTTATGGAGCGTCCCGATTTTTCCAAATATTCCGATATTTCTGGCGGGGCTGCTGATATTGCTGTTGTTCTTTTTTGCATTGATGCCGGTGCCGCTGTATTTTCTGGAAGTGTTCATAACCCTGTCCATGGATTTGATAATGCTGCCGCTAATGCTGCTGTCGTGGCTGTTCGGCGGCTGGAAGATATTCCCCCAGGGCGGCAAGACAATCCAAAGCATTATAAATGACGTTGTGCAAAAAACAGCCGGCGTCGCATTGATAGGGGTCTTTGTGTCGTTTGCGGTGATATTCCTGAATTCGGTGTTTGGAAAGTGGCGGGGGGCGGATGCGCTGCGCGTTGCGTTGGAAAACAATGATTCGACAATTCTGATGGACGGATTGCTGATGAATAACGACAGCTTGATAACGGTTGTCCTGATAGGATTGTTTATCGCCATGTTTATGACGATGATTCCCGCGCTTATCAAGTCGTTGTTCGCAAATGTGGCGATACCGGACAAGTTCTATGAATCGACCAAGAAAAATCTGAACGCCGTGTGGGTAAATATGAAAAAATGGTACCAAGCCGTCAGCAAATAGGGATTTTAGGGCCGATTTTTAATAAAAAATAAAAAATCAAGAAATTAATTCGAATTTATTTTATTTCATGCGCTTTTTTATGGGGGCCGAATCTGATATAATTTTCTTAATGACAATGTTTCCGATTCTTTATTGGCCGCGCAAAACAACCAATGATGCAGATTATCAGCTGGCGCGCAAGGTTATTAATGCCAACGCCGGCATAATGGCTGAGGTTGTAACCGGCAGTATCGATATTATGGAATTGCTGGCGTCTAATCCGGGCACTGTATTGTATTATCCCGTGTTCTGCGAATCCACCGGCTGGTGGGGAGAGCTGCTAGGCGGCGCAGCATGCGTGACGGACAAGCTGATTATTTCGCCCGAATGCCAGCTGATAGCCATAGAAATGGGGCCCAGGGCGGCAAAAAAGGGTCAAAACCAGCTGCTGGCGGCAGAAATCTATCCAACCAGCGGTTTTTTTAAGAAAATGAATTCGGGAATTGCCACAGTTGCCGATATGCTGGCTACGGATGCGGGAACCATATTGGCATTGTTTTCAGGAAAAAATCAAAACCAATTCATTAATGTGCTGGAATCCACGGGCAATTCTTATCTGGGCTGCATAGGACGATATTAACGCCTTGATTTTCTGAAAAATCCTTGTATAATCGCTAAGTTTAATATTTATCCGAGCAATGTTTCACTGGATTCATTGGGGATAAGGCAACCGTAAGGAAATAGAGATGAAAAAAGATATTCATCCGCAATATCACGAAATCAATGTCACAATGACAGACGGCAAGACTGTAAAAATGTTTTCTTCTGTTAAAAAGGACTTGGTTTTGTCTACCGATAACTTGAACCATTCAGCATGGACGGGCCAGCGCGGCAATGCGGGCGACAAGGGCCAGCGCGCCGCAGACTTCAAAAAGAAGTTCACGGGATTTAATTTTTAGTATTTGATTAACTTTCCAAAATTGGGGGCGACAAATGACGGACAATAGCGAGCAGCCGATCAAAGGTTCCGGCGAATTGAATAAGATGTTTGCCGCCTTGCAGCGGACGGCATCTCGTTTGCGTCGCGACTTTGGAGAGGTTGAAAATCTTCAACAATCTATGAATGGCGCGACGGACTTTGTGGCTAAGGCCGCGGCGCGCATTGAAGAAAGCATTTTGGGCGATTTGCTGCTGGTCCGTCCGTCCGCGGGCCTGTTAACGTCCAATGTTTCCAAAGAGGGGGACGGCCGCGATGGATTCGTTTTGTCTTTGTCGGGGGCTGCGAACTTTGTGCGCGCGAATCCTCGTTTCGCCATATCGCTGGCGCTGCGTTCCATGGATGAAACTAAAATCGCTTTGATATATTCGCCGATTGATGAAAAATTGTATTATGCGGAAAAAGACAATGGCGCATTTATGTTCTCGGCATTTCATTCGACAAGAATCAAGGCGTCCAATTTGTCTGAGGTTCAAGATTTGACAATAGCATACAACCTGGCCGGCAATCAGAAAATGATTGGCGCGAACCCAAGGGTGACGGGATGTCCCGCGCTGGATTTGGCATGGGTTGCGGCCGGAAGGTTTGACGGCTTTGTGTCCGACCCGTTGGATTACGCAGAAATTGCAGCCGGCGAGCTGCTGGTGACAGAGGCAGGCGGAAAAATTCAAATGGGGGCGGAATTGATCGCCACAAACGGCAAGGTGGCCTTGTAGCAGAAAAATGCTTAAAGTTGAACATTCGCCATATTTATGGGGCTTTTTGTTAAAACAGCAGATACGGATAATTTTGTTAGCAGAATTTGTTCGCCGGCGCGGCGGATTTTTGCTGCTAAAAAAATTTGATTATTTTGAACAATTGAATTACACTTTGAAAACATGAATTTCAAAAATTTTTTTCGAGGGTCATTAAATGCTGTTTTCTGGTGCATAGTTGCCGGAATCGCCGCGCTGGCCGCATTGGTTTTGGTGCATGGAAATAATTTGCCAGATTATAAGAAACTGGCGACTTATGCGCCGCCGGTCGCCAGCAGGTTATATGCGTCCGATGGCAGCCTGCTGATTGAATATGCCGAAGAGCGCCGCGTCTTTATCGATTTTGTCGATATGCCGCCGCAATTGGTCAACGCGTTTATCGCCGCCGAAGACCAGAATTTCTGGTCGCATCCCGGAATCGACATGCGGGGAATAATGCGCGCCTTGGTTAATAACTTTTTGGGCATTGTAGGTTTTAATACCAGATTTACAGGCGCATCCACGATTACCCAGCAGGTAGCGAAGAATTTCTTTCTGACATCGGACAGGACTATTTCCCGCAAAATCAAAGAAGCGATATTGGCGTTGAAGTTAGAGCGCAGTTTCTCCAAACAGCATATAATGACATTGTACATGAACCAAATCTTTTTGGGCGCGCGCGCCTATGGCGTGGGATCCGCCGCATTGATGTATTTCAACAAACCAGTGTCTGAATTGAATCTGGCGGAATGCGCATTCCTGGCCAGCCTGCCCAAGGCGCCCAATAATCGCGAAAAAGCAATCGAGCGCAGAAACTATGTATTGCGGCGCATGGCGCAGGAAAAATACATTAACAAAGAAGATGCGGCTGCCGCCGCGGCCAAGCCGTTGAACATCAACAGCGGATTCACCGCCCAGATGGAGGCCGATTTTCAATACTTTGCCGAAGATGTCCGCCGCCAGCTGCTGAATTCTCTGGGGCGCGAGGTTCTGTATAACGACGGCCTGTATATCAAGACGACAATAATGCCTGAATTTCAACGCGCCGCGTCAAATGCGTTGAACAATGCTCTGGATGCGTACAGCGCGGGACGTTCGGAAAAACTGCAAGGCGCGATCATCGCGATGAATCCGCACACGGGTCGCGTTGTAGCGATGGCCGGCGGACGCTCGTTCTCGGAAAGTTCCTTTAATCGCGCGACCCAGGCCTATCGCCAGATCGGAAGCACTATCAAGCCTTTCATTTATCTGTCCGCGTTAGAGCGCAACATGTCGCCCCAGGCTATGTTGCTGGATGCCCCCATTGTCGGATGGAAAGAAGATGACACGTTGTGGAAGCCTGAAAACTATGACAAGAAATTCTTGGGCGAGGTTCCGCTGCGCCTGTCGCTGGAAACATCGCGCAATGTTCCGACAGTGCGTTTGGTGGAACATATCGGCGTTCGCGCCGCCATTGAATCCGCGCAGCGTTTCGGCGTATATCCGGAAAACTTAAAGCATATAAACCTGTCCTTGGCATTAGGGTCTGGGGAAACCACGTTAGAAAAATTGGTATTGGGTTATTCCGCATTTATCAATGGCGGATATGTGATTGAATCAAAATTGGTGGATTATATAGAGGATCGTTATGGTCGCGTTATCGGCGACAAGGATATCCCATCCTTTATCGAATGGAATGATGATTTGACCCCGCCCGAAAAAGAGGCGGATTCCAAACCATTGTCCGACCCGCAGAGTTTGTATCAAATGGTATCCATCCTGCAAGGCGTCGTAGAGCGGGGCACCGGAAAACAGGCGCGTGTCCCGGGGCATACGATTGCTGGCAAGACCGGCACCACGAATGATGTGAAAGACGTTTGGTTTGTTGGATTTTCCAAAAATTTGATAGCCGGCGTTTATTTGGGTTATGACACGCCAAAAGCTTTGGTGCCCGGCTCTGGCAGCCATATGGCGGCAACTGTGTTTGCGGACTTTATGAAGGCGGCCTTGGCCAATGAAAAGAATCAGCCGTTCGCGGTGCCCGACGGCATGACGTTTATTCGCGTTAATCGCCGCAGCGGCGCCAGTGCGGCCGTTGATGCCGACGGCACAATTATTATCGAGGTATTCAAACAAGGCCAGATGCCCAATCCTGCGCCGCAGACATCTTCATCCGGCGATCCCGTTGTCGGCGGAGTGTTTTGATAAAAAACAACTATTTTTGATTTTTATTGACGAATCGGATATAATTAAAAAGAGAAAATTTGCGCATCAAGAAATTATTTCTCAATGGAGGTATAAATATGATGAAAAAAATTCTATTTTCTTTGCTGGCAGCGTTCGTTTTGGTTGGTTGCAACAATTCGGAAGATGTTATGAAATGCGGCGATTATGATGTAAAAATCGCACAAGTTGGCGAAAATGATTTAAAGGCCGTGTTGAATGGCGATGAAGTCGTTTTGGCTCAAACTGTTTCTGCATCCGGCGCCCGCTATGAAGGTGTTCTGAACGATACGACTATCGTTTTGTGGGGCAAGGGCGATGATTGGACGTTGTTCTTGAATGAAGAAACTCCAATTGAATGTAAATAATATATGGGACGGTTTTTTCCAAAAAAATTCGACAAATACGGCCCTTTGGCCGTATTTTTTAATCATTTATTTTCGAATATCTTTGTGATATTATTAAAACAAAGGAGATTTATATGCTGACTGGTTTTATGTTGAATCATGGATTCGGCGCATTTAACAGCGGATGGATGCAGTTTGCCGCAGCCTTTGGCGTTTCTTTTATGATAATGATATGTTTTGGACGCAAGTTTGTAAATGCGATGCGCCGTATACAAGGCAAAGGACAACCAATCAGCGAAAATCTTCCAAAAACTCATCTGGAGAAAAACGGAACGCCCACGATGGGCGGGTTGCTGATTCTGGCGGCTGTGTTTGTCGGCAGCCTGCTGTTTGTTGATTGGACAAACGCCAGCGCCATAAGCGCCGGAATTGCCTTGTCGTCTTTGGCTATGTTCGGGGCGATCGGATTTGCGGATGATTATAAAAAGGTTTTATCGCAATCCAAGAAAGCTTCAAATGGCCTGTCGCCGATAATGCGGTTGGCATTGGAAGGATTATGCGTCATTGTATTGGCTTTTATGATAAACTGGGTAATGCCGCCGTATATTCCGGGATTTTCTGTCACATTGCCGTTCGGAATCATTTTGCCGTTGGGCATATTCTATTATGTTTTTGCTTATTTCGTCATAGCAGGCGGAGCTAATGCGACGAATATCACGGACGGTTTGGACGGCATGCTGTCAAAATTGTATCTGCCCGTATTGGCTGTTCTGGTTGTGGCGCTGTATGGCGCCACGCGCATAGGATTTATGGATACTGTTATCTTTTTGCCGAATGCTGGCAGTCTGTATCCGGTACTGGGCGCCGTGTTTGGCGCCATGCTGGGATTCTTGTGGTTTAATTCAAGACCAGCGTCCATATTTATGGGTGATGTCGGGTCTTTAGCTCTGGGCGGATTTATGGGAACAGCCGCCATGCTGTTAAAGTCAGAAATCATTATGGGTGTGGCGGCGGGAATGATGGTTTTGATTTTATTGTCTTCATTTTCTCAAACGATGTATTTCAAAATCACCAAGAAAATATACGGCCAGGGACGGCGTATTTTCAAGCGCGCGCCGCTGCATCATCACTTTGAGGAAAAAGGCTGGGCCGAGACAAAAATCGTTGAGCGGTTTTTTATAATCGGCATCTTATGCGCGGGATTGGCCTTGGTAATGCTGAAGTTCGCATAAAAGATCCTGCTCTGCTGGAATCATTCCTGACATGTTACGTAATCCGGGTTTCCAAGGCCGTTTTCCAATGTTCTGGTCGAGGATTTTCTTGTTTTTCCAGACGGGCAGCCAGATGCGCATATCTTGAATTCATCAGCTTTTGCAAATACCCAGCATTCTTTCATCTGTTGATGATTCATTTGGATTGCGGTTGATTTCTTAAAATATTTCGTGCCATCCGGATCGCGAGAGTCCACAAAATCGCTCTCATTTCCAGTACATTGCACGCAAGTATTGCCAACTTGATGCTGCGTCATGCGTCCCAGTGAATCTTTTGTTGTATTGCAGGTATAGCATTCTGTCAATGCTGCATTGGGCAGCTGCCCATTAGGACAAGCCTGGCACTTGTCTTCTTTTACGATTTGCTTTTCGGGGCAACTAACGCATTCTTTGGTGTCAGAATTTATGAAATTTCCGCTTCTTATGCATGCAACGCATGTTTTTGTGCCCGGCGAAAAGGCGTATCCGGCAATACAATTGTAACTCCAGCAATGACTGTTCAGATCGGACGGTTCATATCTTTGCCAAGGCGTCGTTGCAATTATATCACAAAAAAGAAATGATTTTCACTTAAAAAATGCTATAATTAAAGCATGTTGAAAAGAACGGAAGAGTCCAAACTTACCAGCTGGTATTTTGAAATAGACAGGCGCCTGTTGTGGTGCATTGTGGGCCTTGTCTTTATCGGGATGTGGGCGATGGTATCGGCTGGCAGCGTGGCTGCCGAACGTATCGGACAGCCCTGGCATTTCTTTATTCTAAAAGCGCTGCCGTTTTACGGCGTCGGTCTGGCGACATTGTTTGTTTCCAGCATGCTAAACAAGACATGGGTTGTTCGAATATCCGCATTAAATGCGATAATATGCCTGCTGCTGCTGGCGATCACACTGGTTGCGCCCGCGGCAATCAAAGGCAGCGCGCGGTTCGTCAATCTGGGGTTCGCCAGCATTATGCCGTCCGACCTGATGAAGCCCGGGTTTATCATCATGACCGCATGGTTCCTATCGATGATGAAGGACAATTATGGCGCCGACATTTTTCTGAACAAAGAGGCATGGCGCCCCCGGCTGCTTGGTTGGTGGTCTTATCTGGCGGTGTTTGTACCGGCGTTTGTCATCATCTTGACTCATCCGGATTTTGGGACGGCCATCTTGTATTTTGCGGTTTTATCCGCGATGGTGTTTATGGCGGGCCTGCCTTGGTGGATGATTCCGGTGCTGCTGGGGTGCGCGGGACTGGCGGGGATATTTGCATTCTTCACCATGTCGCACGTGCATAACCGAATCGTCGGATTCTTTTCGGGCGCTGGCGACGATTACCAAATCAGACAGTCGATTCAATCCATTCAGCATGGGGGGCTGCTGGGCAGCGGGGATGATGCGTTTATAAAGCAGTCTTTGCCTGATGCGCATACCGACTTTGTATTTTCTGCAATTGCCG
>JAIRLB010000028.1 GCA_031259745.1 Rickettsiales bacterium
TGCTGCATCAATGTCATCTTCATTTCGCACCCCCCGCCCCGCGAGTAGCCTTTGGTTTTCGCGCGGCCGCCCTTTTTTTCGGCAACACTGTGGAAAAGCCGGCCAGCACGTCGTCTGTCGTATTTTTAATCAAATCGTCAATAGGTTTTTCCAAATCTATCTGCTCTTTGATTTTCTCGGACGCATCGGAAATCTTCCAAATGACATCGCGGATGAATTTAATGCATTTGGCCAGGAATTTAGCAACATCCCCCCAATGCCTTGCCGGTATTACCAGTACGCCAACCAAAAGAATCACCAAAAGTTCCGCCCAGCTAATCCCGAACATTCTGCTTCAACTCCTTTGCGCGGCGGCTTAACAAATCCAACATTTTTTTATGACCGCAATTATTGCGCATGTTTATCAGTTCCACAATTACTTCTTCTGGAAACATATTGCCAATAGTCTTGCGAAGAAATAAATCATCTACACTTATTCTGTTCCATCTGCCTTGCGGAATATATTCTTTTTCCGCAATCTCGACACGTTCAAAGGCCGGCAAATCTTGGTATTTTTCATCAAAAGAACTGTCCAGCAACCTGATATCAAAATCATTTGCCTTTATAAATTTCCATAAATTATATTCCGACACCGTTTTTATCGACACTGCATCATATGAAAAATATTCATCCTCTTTATCCTGTTGCATTTTATCCGCCGAGACCTGATAAACATAAAAATTTTCTTCGATGTCTTGGGGCACATTTATCTTTTGCATATAAAGCGCCGACAGATACGATTGCTCGCCTTTTTGCGGATACATCACCAAAAGCAACAGCCCTTTGTCAAAAAAACATTTTCTTAATCCAAATATGTGCGCCTTGAAAAAATCGGTCGTGGTAAAAACAGCCTTTAATTTCTGCGTCTTTTCATAATTCCAATTATCCGCCGGATGCAGATTGTCGAACACATTCAGTTTAGCGGCGCTGCCGTGATAAAAAATTACCTCTTTCGAATCCGCGGGTTTAGTCATAATAGCTGTCCCCGCCCGATGTTGAAACCGTCCTGTGCCGGCGAATCTGAAAATAATTCTTTTCAAAATCCGTTTTTTCTCTCAATCCGCTGAACTCAACGTCCGTTTTGCCGCCGGTCGCATCGACAACGATCCAAGAATTCAATTTCACCGGCGCGTTGTCAAATATGACCGTCATATTGCCGACGCCTTCGTTCCCCCTGATATGCATTTTCAAAGAAAAAGTATCCCTGCCCTGAACCGCATCCGTCACGGCGATATCGGCATTACGAAGGTCGATGTTCTTTCTGACCAAGATTCCGGCCGGCGTGCTGGTCAATGGAACGGTTGTAATCTGGTCCAATGATTTGTCAAAAAAATACAAATCCCTGCCGTCGGAAATCAACTGCACGGGCATATTTTTGTAATCAAGGCGAACCTTTCCGGGGCGCAGCATTGAAAAGATTCCCTCTTCTTTCCTGCCGTTTGCGGTCTGGGTGAAATTCCCGGACAGGCCGGCGATTGAATTCAAATACTTTTCGGCTTTGATAATCAAACCGTCATCCGCGGCGAACGCGGAGCATAATGGGTTCGTAATAAACGCCGCCGCAAACAACATCCCGCACAGGTTCGTCATTATTTTCATGCAAAGGCCCTTTGGTTATACGGATAAGTCTTCCAAGATGAACTGCGCCGACACTCTGCCGTTGTATTCATTCTTTTTAAGCTTGCCCAGCATTGTCATTTTAGTGTTTGTATGAGAATCGTCCAGCAAAAAATCACCGACAGGCGTGCCGGCCAAGTTAAATCCTGCGAATGCCAACTGACCGCCAGCGCTGGTTCCGACCATTCCGCGCAGATGCGATCCGCCGCCCATAACGGATGCATGCCGCAGAACCGCGCCGCGCAAAACCAGCGTCGGTTCCGGATTTCCCTGCCCGAATGGTTCCAGCGACGACAGTTTTTCAACCAGACTCATATTCGCGCCGCCAGCATCCAGTTCGGCATCCACGACTATTTCTTGCGTCGGCACCTTTCCGTTCAACTGCCGCAGTACCGCTTTTTCCAAGAATTCGCAAAATACTTCCTCGTTTCCGGCCGGCAATGTGAATCCGGCGGCGGCGGGATGGCCGCCGCCTTCGGATATGATGCCCGCGGACAGCGCATCATGGATTATCTTTCCCAAATCAACGCCCGGGATAGAGCGGCCCGATCCGTTTATCACGCCATCGGATCTGGTCGCGACGCAGGACGGCAGATTGTATTTATCCTTTAACCGGCCGGCAATGATTCCCATAACGCCGCCATGCCAATCATCGCCGCAGACGAACAGGCTGCACTTTCCGGACCGGCGGCAAATTTCCGCCATATCGGTCGCCTTTAACATTATGGAATTTTGAATATTTATGCGTTCCTGATTCATTTTGTGCAGCTTGTTTGCCAAGTCATTCGCAATCAGGACATTATCCGTCAGCAGCAAATCCAGCGCAGGCGCCGCGGAATCCAATCGGCCCGCCGCGTTCAGACGCGGCCCGATGGCAAATCCGGCCGCATATACTGACGGGTTCTTTATGCCCGCCATGTCCATCAATACGCGCAACCCCAAATTCTGACGCAATCCCAAAACCTTCAAACCAGTTGCGACGAACGCGCGGTTCAGGCCGACCAGGGGCATCGTGTCGCAGATCGTCCCCAGCGCGACCAAATCCATGTAATTCATCAGAAACGATGAATTATGGATTGGGAATTTTGCCAATCCGCTTTTTCCTAATTCGTCATTCCTTACCCCCAGTTCTCTATTTACCGCAACCAAAGTCAAAAACGCAACGCCCACGCCCGCCAGATAAGATAATCCGGATGTGTCGCCCGCGCGCTTTGGGTTGACAATGGCATCGGCTGCCGGCAGCGTCGAATCGGGGGAATGATGGTCGGTCACAACAACCTGCAATCCCAATTCTTTCGCGCAATTGATTTCGCGCGCGCCGCTGATCCCGCAATCCACGGTAATTATCAGCCGGGCGCCCCGGGACGCGATATCACTGATAGCCTCGCAATTCAAACCATATCCCTCGCCTTCGCGGGTAGGCAAATGCCATATTACATCCGACCCCAGTTCCCGAAGATATTTTACAAAAATCGCGGTGGAAGTTATTCCGTCAACGTCATAATCGCCATATACGGCTATTTTTTTATTTTGAACGACCGCATCGGCAATTATGCGCGCGGCATTGCCCATATCCAGCAGAACGCTGGGGTCGGGCATATATTCCTTGATGCTGGGGTTCAAGAATCTATTTAACTCGATGGCTCCCGTTATTCCGCGCCGCGCAAGGATTTGCCCTATTAAATCATCATCCAGGACATTTATCCCGGCGGTACAGTCATTCGATTGTGCCGCTGTAACCCATGCTTTTCCCAGCATGGATTTTTCTACTATTTTTATCACAACAATCTCTTTTATATTATTGATTTTATTATATCAGAAAAGTCGCCGCAATCAAGCGAACGTAATTCGCACGAATTATCCTGTTCATTTTCAAAAACCCGACTTTCTTCATCAAGTTATGAGAATTCGCGTGCCGCATCCATCCGTTGGCCGCATCCATTTTTCCGCGCATGGCGCAAACGAAGCCAATATCGGGGTTTATTCCCCCAAGCAGCACAGCCCGCAATTCGGCAACAGTTTTCATTATCTTTTTCGCATTCCGCCTGCGCAGCAGGATAAAATTCGGAAAATGCCTGTACCCAAGAAAATCCAGCCCGCATCGCACTGGAAAAATTTCGCACTTGGAAAAAGACAAGTGCAGTTTTTCCGCAAGAAAGTCGCGAATTTTCTCGCGCATTGCTGACAATTCCTCCCTGCTGTCGGAAAATATGCAGAAATCATCGCAATAGCGGACATAATCGCGCGCGCGCAACGCCTGCTTTGCGAACATATCCAGTTCGTTCAGATACAGATTTCCGAACCATTGGCTGGTATAGTTTCCGATCGGCATGCCCATGCCGCCCGGCATCGACCTTATTATCTCTTCAAGAACCGCCACTATTTTCTTGTCGTTGATTTTGCGGGATACGACGGCGGTCATAATGTCGTGGCTGATGCTGGGAAAAAATTTTCTGACGTCGCATTGCAGGACATACCTGTTTCTGCGCACGGAGCGCATGACGCGGCGGCTTGCGGAATGCACGCCGCGGCCGCGGATGCAGGCGTATGAATCGGATATGAACATTTTCCGCCAAATCGGGGTCAGAATATTCATAAGGGCATGTTGAACCAGCCGATCCGGACAAAAAGGCAGGATATGGATAATGCGCGGCTTCGGATCCTTCACGCGCATCGTGCGGTATGCGGAAGTTTTGAATTTCCCGGCCATGACAAGCTGGCGGAGATTTTCCAAATTTTCCGGCGCGTTTTTCAAAAACTTTGCGACCGCGGGCTTTGATTTTTTGCCGCGCGCCGCATTTTTCAGCGCCAGCAGAAAGTTTTCAGGCGAAACAAACTCTTCCCAAAGATGCTTGTGAGTTTTCAAACGGCGCAGTAAACATACGTCCCTGTTTCGTCCTGATTCGCTATGGGGTCGTTGCTGCTGGTGTAATGCTTGACATCTCCGACGCTTTCCGAATTATAACCGGACGGACAATTGGTCGTAACGATGAATCTTTCCACAGCCATTGTTCCGTCGGGGCAATGGGACGCATTATCCACAACGATGACATCGGCGCCGGAAATGAAAACAGTCATGGAAATTATTGCAAATGCAATCAAAAGTTTTTCCATGCGCAAATCCTTTTTGTTAGCTGAACGAATAATATTTGTCTATCTTGACCAGCGAAGCGCGCAGCGGCAGATTTTCGGCGACCGCCTGAATCTGTTCTATCAGGACAAAACTGCCGGTAAAGAACACGCAGATTTCGCCGTCTATCACGCATTGCACCTGCAAACATTTTGTTCCGGCGCGGCGCTTGGAATCGGTTATTCTGAAATCGGCGACCAAAATCGGCTTGTTCAGGATTTCATCGATTCGCTTTTTCGTGCCGGCCATGGGCATCCTGTGGCTTGCCACATCGCAGAAAGCCTTGCATTCGTTCGCTTCTATATGTTTCAAATCCTCAAGATTCATTTAATCGACCGCCCGGACTTTCGCGAATCAGATTCACTACTGGCCCAGGCGACCCCTGCTTTTTGTATTTTCCCAAATACGGAGCTTTTCCGTATTCAAGATGGCTGGCTGGCCCTGCCTTTGACTATGGCATAAAACAAGCCGTCTGGCTTGAAAAGCGACTTTTTCGCTTTGTCCCGCAGGTTGGCGAAACTAACAAGAACCATACAAAGTAACCGAGACCCGTAAACAACGCCGACCGGAAGTCGGAGTTGTTCCTGGCGTTGTTCGCGCAGTTGTTAGCGCAATTGTTCGCGCAATTATCCGCGGAGCTGTTGTCGTTGTTGTAGACCCACGAACCCGACGCAGCACCCAACTGCAACTCGGCCAGCCAGCCAATTCCCGACTTGGCCGGGAATCTTTTTCATGCCATGCGGCGCGATTTGAAAAACCGCAGCTGTGACAAATTTGTAACCAACTTCCCATTGGGGCGGGGGACCCGCCCCAAACCCCACCCCGCTTCGGCCTGCTCGCTTTGTTCGCAGGCAATCAATTCCCGAGAGCCGTAAACAACGCAGACCGGAAGGCGGAGTCGTACCCGGCGCTGGCCGCGCAGTAGTTAGCGCAAGAGCTCGCGCAATTATCCGCGGAGCTGTAGTAGCTGAAGTAGACCCACGAACCCGACGCAGTGGAGGTACCACTGGTGGTAGTAATACTTGTTATCTGACACCAGCAATATATTCCAGTGGTGTCAGAAGGGTTG
>JAIRLB010000033.1 GCA_031259745.1 Rickettsiales bacterium
TTCTTTTTGTGCCTTGGTATGTGAACCTAAATCGAAGTCTTGACGGTTATGGATGCCTTCGACCTCGTCGAACCCGTCCGGAAATTCGTATTCGATATCAACCGCGGCCTTGGCATAATGCGCTAATTTTTCATGCGGCGTAAATCGCAATTTGTCGGCCGGAATACCCAGCTGTTCGATCCACCATTGCATTCTCAGAGTTTTCCACATTTCAAAGTGCTTTTCGTCTTCGGATGGATTTACAAAGTACTGCAATTCGGCCTGTTCGAATTCGCGCATGCGGAAAACAAATCCGCGCGGCGAGATTTCGTTTCGGAATGCCTTGCCAATCTGGACAATGCCAAATGGCAGTTTGTGCGGCTTTGCATCCAGAACATTCTTAAAGTTTGTGTATGTGGTTGTTGCGGTTTCCGGACGCAGATAAGCATTAATCTCGCCATCTGCTGTCGCGCCGATAGACAATCCCATCATCAGCTGGTACGCGCGCGGCTCCATCAGATCCGTGCTGCCGCAGCCGTCGCATTTCATCGGATCGCGCATCTTATCCTGGCGCATGCGGGCGCCGCATTTCCTGCATTCGACCAAAGGATCTGAAAATCCGGCCTCGTGTCCCGAATATTTCCATATCATGCGGTTGGTGATTAATGCCGCATCAAGTCCCTCGATATCGTCGCGGGAATAGACCATTGTGTTCCACCAGGCGTTGCGGATGTTCTTCATCAGCTCAACTCCGTATGGGCCGTAATCGTATGCGCCGCCCAGTCCGCCGTAAATTTCGGAGCCTGTAAAAATAAATCCGCGCCGCTTGCACAAAGACACGATATCATTGATTGTTTTTGCTGACATTATGAACATTCCTTTTATTTCGGATACTCGGCATATTCTAGCGCTTTTTCGCAATAAATCAATATTAAAACGGGGGTTTATACTGATAACTCAGCAAATCATCAAAACAACCAAAAGCCCCCCCTGCGAAGGCCGATACGCTTGACAATCACAAGATTTTTGCAATTGTTTACCTTAACTTTACTATATTGGCCTCGATAACGGATTTGCTGCCCGGGTGTTTGGGCAACTTGGGATATTTTTTCTGAAATTCTTCCATCCGGGCAGCATTGATGCTGTCAGTCTTATGAAATTCTTTAATCAAACGCTGTGCGTCGTTCACGTTGTTTGTGTCCGCGATCATGCTGGTGTTCATAAGAATCACAAGACATATCGCCAAAGCTTCGCGCGTGTTTTCCAAATTATCGCGCTGTGCGAAAAGCACGTCATATTCAACTTGTTCTTTATTGCTGATTTTTTTACCGCAACCGACCAGTATGCTGATGGCAAACATCAAGAAAACAAAGTTTTTTTTACGGAACATTATTATATCCTTAAATTTAAATTAAGAATATACCTATTTTTAGATTTTGTCAAGTATTTTTGAATATACTAATAATTTAATCGTTTTGGAGCGTTTTATAGATTTGCTGAGTTATCAGCATAAACCTCTTACAACGAGTCTTTTTAGTGATATAATGACGAACGATATGCCAGTCATAACACAAGGATACGGATATGGAGAAGTTTGATCGCGATATTGCTTTGTTTATTTTGGAGCTGCCAGAAGGCGCAACTGATAAAGATATTAAGACATCATACCGCCGGCTGTCCTTGAGATATCACCCGGACAGAAATCCAGGCGATAAAAATGCCGAAGAGATGTCCAAATGGGTTAATGCCGCCCATCAGGTTGTTAGCAAACCTAATAATCGCGTGCCGAAAGACGCTGAACGTGATGAAAGAATAAAAGATAAAATCAGCGGTTTGAAAAAAAACGTAGAAGAGGAAAAGATGCGCATTGCTGCTGAAAAAAAGCGGCAAGCCAAAGAGGAAGCCGAAAGGCGTATTCGCGAGGAATGGGAAAAACTGTCGCTGGCGGAACAAAAACGTCTGCGTGAAATCGATGCGATATCCGAGGCCGAACGTTTGGAAAAGATGGCAAAAAAATTTGCCAAGACAGCCGGCAAGTATTCTGTGAAAATGGCGGAAAGCTACGGTTTGTTCGCACTGCAATATTTGAATATATGGCGCAAGCTTTTAGGTCGTTTGACAAAATATGCCTCGAAAGAATTGATAAGAAGTGCGAATATTTCCATAAAGCGCGGTTCTTATAAACGTGCTTGTAAAAATATAGCAAAGGCCGCGACTGTTGAAGATAAAGCGAAATTCAAGGCCGCGGCTGAAAAAGCCGGGCGAAAAATGGAAGATGCGAAAATAAAGGCTAAAAAAGCCAGGGAAATAGACGAAAATAAATTCAATGAAAATATGAAAAAAGACAAAGAATTGGTGAAAAAGATGCGTCAAAGCAAAAAGGCAGGCAGGGAAAATCGCAAACGCGCCGGCAAAAATACAAATAAAATGGCCAAATTGCTGACAGCTGCGATGTTAAAACGGACGAATGTCTGGCGCAATCGACAAGGACGGGCAATAAAGAAAAAAACAAATCAAATAGTTGAATCTGTGCAGGAGCATATAAAAGAAAAGACCAAGTAGTCTTTTCATTTTGCGCATAAAAAAACGGGACGTTTGCCCCGTTTTTTATGTTTTGTTTATCGATTATGCAGCCTTTGGCGCGACGGGGACGTCAACCGAAATCGCCATAACCGGGCACACCCCGGCGCAAGTGCCGCAGGAAATGCACTTTGTCGGGTCGATCCAGTATTTGCCGTCTTTTGGCGAGATTGCCATAACCGGGCACACCCCGGCGCAAGTGCCGCAGGAAATGCACTTTGTCGGGTCGATTTTATAAACCATTTTTTCAAACTCCTATCTGTTGTTTAGCAAGCTTAATGTATATTGGAACATCGCGATGAACGAGATATACAAATGCAGGGCGCCCAAAACAGCAAGCTGGTTTTTCCGGGTATCGTCGCCCAAGCTTGCGTATGCCTTTTTCAAATTCTGCATGTCGTATGCGGTAAACAGCGCGAAAATCAGCACGCCGATCAGACAGATTATTGTCGCAAGAGTACTGCCCAGTGGCCAGATCATGGAAATTATTCCGACTAAAATCAAGCCTATCATGCCGATAAACAAAAAGGTTCCCAAAAAGGACAAATCCTTTATAGTCTTATATCCGAATATCGCCATGCATCCGAACATCAGCGCGGCGATAATAAACGCCTGTAAAATAGATGCGGGGTTGACATACAAAGCGCCCGCGACCAATGGCGTCAATACCATTCCGATAATGACGGAATATAGTGCCAGAAATAACGCGGCTGTCGACGGTTTCAGTGAAAATACGCGCGCATGGGCCCAAATGGCCAATCCCAATCCGCCGAACAACAGGATATAATATAATCCTGAAAATCCATTCGGGCCAATCAGCACGGAAAAACCGTCTGTTGCCAGCATGATAAATGTTGAAATAGCGGTCAGGCCGACAGCGCCGAACATTAATGTGAATATGCGCTTTAGATAAATTTCTATCCCGTTGCCATTGGAAGCGACGCTTGCCATCAGGGTGGAAGTTCTTGCGGCTGATTTTTTTGCAACCATGATTTTCTCCTTGTTATTCTTGTTGTAGGATATAATATAATAGCAGCAACATTTCAAGATTAAAAGGAATTTTCTATGCCAACTCTGTATGCAACCAGAAGAAAAGAAAGGAAACAAATAGAAGAAAGGGTAAAAGAAATGACTTCCGATCCTTCCAAAAAGAAGGATATTATGTCGGGTAAAGTACGGATTCTTAAAGCTGGAGAATCATCGTGTTATGCTAAACTGCAAGACAAAGTTTTAGAATCGTCCCGGAAAAAAGCAAATGATTTTATAACAAAACTGAACAAATATATCGATGACCCGATGTCAGTGCCGGGCAGGTTTAGAAATCTGATTAAAGATGTTGAAGAATTTTTAAAATCCCACCATGAAATGGGTGAACTGAAAACGGTCTTGGAAAAAGCGGTGCCGATTTGTAAGTTAAGATTGGATGAGCAAAAGCGTGCCGCAGTAGAAAGGAATAGATTCTATGTACGGCAATATAGAGAGCAGGTCGCTCAAGCAGCGAAGTCAAAAAGCGAAGTGATGAAAGGTGCTTCAATAAAAATTGCAAAAACGATTGACAAAATCGACAAAGTGGCCGGCAAATATGAAACAAAGTCCGGAATTATTCGAGAGAAAGGAAGATGATACTAATAAATCCGATTTCACCGGCGGCTTTTTCCATATTCGGGTTTGATGTGCGCTGGTATGCGTTGGCTTATGTGGCGGCATTTGTTATTGGCTTCTGGTTGTTTAAAAAACTGTCGGGAACATCGGATTACGGCCCAAAGTTGTCAAAAAAGCAATTTGATGATTTGTTCGCGGCGATAATATTGGGTGTCATCGTCGGCGGGCGGCTGGGGTACGTATTGTTTTATAATTTGTCATTTTTCTTGGCGCATCCGCTGGAAATTTTTGCGTTGTGGAATGGCGGGATGAGCTTTCACGGCGGCATGCTGGGCGTGATAGCTTCTGTATTTCTATTTTCAATAAAAATGCAGAAACATAGCGCAGGTGTTGATAAACATAATATATCTTCGCTTTTGGCTCTTCGCTCTTCGTTCTCTATTCTTGACCTGATGGCGGTTGTTGCACCAATAGGATTATTCTTTGGCCGCATCGCGAACTTTATAAATATGGAAGTCATGGGACGCGTGACAGATAAGCCTTGGGGCGTTGTCTTTAACGGTCATGACGCGTTGCCTCGCCATGCCAGTCCTTTGTACGAGGCCGCATCCGAGGGCATTCTGCTGTTTATAATAATGTTCGCGCTTTGGTGCCGGACGCCGCTGCGCCGATATGCGGGTGCGCTATCCGGTCTTTTCGGAATGCTGTATGCCGTATTGCGAATATTCTGCGAACAGTTTCGGGAACCGGACGCGCAGATCGGATTTTTGACCGGCTGGGGGCTGACCATGGGGCAGTTATTATCCGGCTTGATGTTGGTTGCGGGCGCCGTAATATTTGCAGTCGCCGTGCGGAAGAAATTATCAAGGGGGCATGAATGAAAAAAGATTCCACGCTGGCGCATCAAAGAATCTTATGACAGAATTATAAAGATGAAAGCAATGATAGACCAATGATTATTTTATGATTGATTTGCGAATAAAATGATATACAATTGCCAAACTGGACAGATGGCAGAGCGGTTGAATGCGGCGGTCTTGAAAACCGTTGAGGATGCAAGTCCTCCGGGGGTTCGAATCCCTCTCTGTCCGCCAGAAATAGTCTATTGTTTTTACTTGATGTTACCTCGAAAATAAAAAAGTTTTTTCGGGGTATTTTTATGCTTTTTATGGGGCGTCTGTTTCGCGTAATTTTGGTTTATGTGACGGGTAATATATTCATGGTGAGTTATGAGTAA
>JAIRLB010000007.1 GCA_031259745.1 Rickettsiales bacterium
GTCAGGCCGGTTTCTTGTGGATTTCCGATTTAGCGGTAATGGATCCTTATTTTATTCTGCCATTGCTGATGGGGGCGACCATGTGGTGGCAGCAAAAACTGCAAAGCGCGGCGCCGCAGAACACTGGCAGCGATGACGCGATGGCTAAGACCCAGAGAATTATAAAATGGATGCCGGTTATCTTTACGCTAATGTTTGCCTGGATGCCGGCTGGATTGGTTCTGTACTGGACGGTATCCAATTTGTTCGGGATCGGTCAGATGTATGTGATCAAAAAGAAAAATTCATAGAATAGACAAGAACCCGAACATGGTTCGGGTTTTGATTTTTCATGATTTTATGTTACAATTGCATCGGCATCGTAATTTGCGATGTTGGGGCGTAAGAATCTTTGAAACTAGTGTCCGCAGGAACAAAAAATACCTCCAACTTTGATTGGGGTGGGATGGCGAGTATGCCGAATACGCCCGCTATGCTAGTTTATAGTTCTTAACCTCAAACCGCCATAATTTTATGATGTTTTTTTATAAAAAGTTGTGGATTAAAAATTTTATATCGCGGCAATTTGTTGATTTTTCTGCGGTTGTACGAGCGCTGCTACTCTTCATTGTGGCACATTCCGCCGCTCAAGAGATAAGCTTTCAAGCGCCCGGCGGCGCCGGTTGATCATGGCAAAATAATATAAATCAGACAAATGTATCAGGTTTAAAATCTGTGCCAGCAATCGGCTATGCGTTTATGAATTGAAAGTGAGAGTGTTTTATAAATTATTCTTTTTCAAATATGGATAGGAACTGGTCGGGCATCTTTCCAAATTGTATTCTTTTCAGGCGCATCAAAAAACAGCCTGTTGCCGGCTGTCTATAATTAACAAAATCGAATTGGTTTGTTCAGGTTAGTGGCGGGAAACAATCTCCGCCGGCGGCTGGGCAACAATTGAATCCTTGCTCTCCCATATCTGTATAAGTCTCGCCGGTGCAGCAGCCATTTGCATCCGGTGTCGTGCCGTCTTCGCAGGTCAGTCCTGCCGGAGGCGTTTCCACGGGTAGCTTCTGGAATGGATTTTGTATAATGTTGTCTTCATTGTAAGTCAAGCCCAGCACCTGTTCATTATATTTCTTTTGCTGTTCAGCGGTTCCGTTGTTTGTGGTAGATACCGCGCCTTGGGCGGCGAAGCCAGTCTGCTGTTGATTTGTATAAACAGCCTCTTGTTTGGCATTGTTGATTGCCTTGTACTGATTGGACTGGCAATAAAATACAACTGTACGATAATCATATCCTGCGGATTGTATCTCTGCTTCGGAACCGGACTTAACTTTACCGGTTGCCGTATCGCAATATTGATCCATATTGAATGAACGAACTTGACCCACAAGGCTGCTGGCATTTTCGGGATTTTCACCTACGGTTATATGACGTTCTTCGGTTGGCGCATATTCTTCGCTGTATCCGTGTATTTCACATTTCTTGGAATTTGTGCCATTTTTTTCGCCGCATGTCAAGACCAAGTCTGTTGGTGAAAACACAGTTATGCGCGTGCCGGCGGCGATTGAAAATGGTGGCACTGTATTATCCATCATATCAACCAGCAATTTCTGCGCAACCTTGTTCCAAGCCGTGATAATTTCATTTTTGGCCAGTTCGGATGAGCGAACTTGGCCGCTTTGTGTTACCGTATTATTGTCTAGATCAATCTGATTTACGAATTTATCAGATATAGGCGCAATCATATTAACCGCCGCCGGTACAATCGCTGTCAGCATTGGCATAACGAATTGTTCCATATAATCCGTAGAGCCGCGTCCCGGAACACCCGTGCGACCCTGTGCGTCGCCGGAAAAAGGGCGGTTGCTTGGGCCGCCGGTAAAATTAAATTCAACACCATCCGGTCGAACAAATCTGTACCAATCGATGCTGATGCGGCCAATTGTCTTATAAGGCCCAGGCATATCGCCGAAAACAGATCCCAACATCATTGTGCCAGCGGGAATAATAATCGTGCGTCCGTTGTCAGAATAAACGTTGCGGTCAACGGTTGCTGTAACCGGAAGACGCGTTTCGCCCTTTACCGCGCGTATTTCTGACACAATTGTCGCGGGAATCGGCTTGTACTGGCGCAAAACAAATGTGCGGTCGTATGGCGCGTTATTAACTGTTGCCTGCTTGTTCATAGAGGATGGCAACAGCTTTTTTTCATCTTTTGGTATAAAATCAGGATTAATCTCTGATAAACTCAAGGCTTTTCCATACGTTTGACCGATCAAATCAGTGTTGTTTGCGGGTCTCTTCGCAACTGGGTTGGATAATTTCGGCAGGGTGCCGTTTGTAATTGAAGCATGGCCTATATGCTCGGCGTCTGTTCCGATCTTCTTTCCGGAATTATTTATATCTGAGATGATTCCATTGTCAGGATTGTAAACGCCAGTAGGCGTGGTGCAATCCTTGTCCGAAAACGGATGAAACATGTATGACCCGCTTTTTGGCTTTATCCATCCAATCTGTTGTCCAGACATTCCATATCCCGGGAATGCAAAATCAGAGCATTTTTCTGCCGGCTTATTCACCGTCGGCTGCGCCTTTGGCGCAACAATCGGCACCGGGGCGGGTGTCGGCTCAGTATCTTCAACAGGCGCTGGCACAGGTATGGGGGGGTGCGCAGGCTTTACGGGTTCCGGTGTGATGACTTGCTCTGGTTTTAGTTTTATTGGCTCTGTCTTTGGTTGCTCAACCTCTGCCGCAGCAACCAAAATTATGATTTTGTCCGTGCGTTTCATATTCTCGGGTTGTGATGCGCCGCGCCAATCTATGAACAATGATGCGCCGATGGCTTCGGATTCGATTTTCGGCGCATACTCGACGCTGATAGAGCAAGAAAATTTATCGCTGATCTGTTTGGCGTTTATGCAGGTTGTTTTTGGGTTTGACAGACCTGGAATTTCTTTGGACAGACGGACGGCATCCACCTTGACGGGCGCGCTGGCGGAAATCGTAAACCGCTGGCTTTTTGTTTCGCCGATCTTGGTTTCCGTCCAGTTGACCGAATCAGGATCTATGGTTATAGAGGCCTGGACCGATTCAACCGCTTCGACAGTCTGTTTTTTATTGCCATTTACAAGCAGGGTAAGCAAAGTTAAAACAACGATAAATGCGGCGGACAGCAACAGCCACTGCACATGCTTCGGCGTGCTCTTTCTTAATTCTGAAAATTGTGTTTTCAACGACTTCATTTCCGATTACTGAAACTATTGTATTCTGACCACATGGCAGCTGGCGCCCGAAAACTTTAACATTTGATCGCACAGCTTCTGCGCCGCGTCAATGTCGGACATCGGGCCGATGCGCAGGCGGTAAAGACGTGCAGTCGAAGAATCGGAACCCAGATCGCCGACCCCTTGCTCGTCCACCGCAAAGAAGACCATATTCTTATAAGGCGTCAGCAAGCCTTTGCCGTCTTCGCCGCTGAACTTTGCCAACAGTGACGTCCAGTAATCATTTAATGCCTTGACCGATGTGTCGGATTTCAATTCTACCGCGACGCCTGATTGGTTGCTGCTGATCAGCGGAATATTTGTCTGTGGCAAATATGATCCTGCCGTGTTTCTTTCAGTCGGAATCATTGTGACGCCCGAACCGGATGAATAGCCTGTTGGCGCCGGCATTTGCGTGGCGCCATAAGTCATTGTGGGCGCCACGCTATAGCCGTTTGATGCAACCATCGACGGCTGATTGCCGACATAGGCGCTGTTTAACGACTGGCTGCTGTACATCGACTGCGCTACATTCGCTTCAGCCAGCGCCATTACGGACGCGGTGTCGGCAATCAGGAACGGTTTCTCGCGCTTTTTAATGCATACAATTCTTTGACCCGAACGCAGGATCATATCGCCCACGGCCTCTATTATCAATAATCTTCCGTTTTCACCGTCCGTGCGGAATCCGACCGGTGATTCTCCGCCTTCTACCAGCAGGGCAACAACGGGACGCTGCGTCATTGATATAACCTTGTCGCCAAAATCGATGTACGTAAAGATTCTGTCGCGCCATACGCGTTCCGGCGCAATAACATAATCATCCGGGTTCGGAACAAAGATGTCCAAATCGAAACGGAATTCGGACGGGTCGATTTTCATGGATTTAATCCAGCCGTAATCTTCACCGTCTACGCCCACAACAGATGACCCGCCGGATGCTTTTTTGAATATGGAATTCATGCCGGAATATTGTGCACCGGAAGTGGAAGAGGCAGCGATCGGCAGCCTGTTGTTGCCGTCCAATACGATGTCAACTTGGGAATATGTGATTTCGTCGCTGTTTGCGGGTTCGCTACGCAGATAAAAGATATATTTGTTGCCGCTTTTGCCGAGCACAATCAAGTTTGTATCCGCGCCTTGGTTGCTGCCTTCCGGCGTGATGTACATAGAGCGTCCGCCTTTTTCCGGTTTTAATTGAAACAATCCGTCATTGCCAACCGTACCGTCTTCTATTTGCTCGCCCTCGGGCAGATTGACCATCGTGACCATGCCGTTTCTCAGCTTGATCGGCAGCACGTTGCCGGGACTCCAAGTCAATTGGGCATAGCCCGGTTTTAAGCTGCCCGATGCCATGTTTGCATCCGGATTGTCCCAAGCATCCTGCGCCCCTTGCGCGGCGGATGCGTTCAGCATGGCAAAAGCCGTCAAGGCAATCATACAAAACGCCGGTATTTTCAACTTAGATGATTTTGCAAGTGTCATTTTCTTTCCTTCTATTATCTATGCGCCTTATAGAAAATCCAGTGGATCGCCGTTGCCGGATTCCACCTTGTATTCGGAAACGCGCAGCCCCAGCGGATTATTCAAACGGTCTGTCCATTTTATCACATTTTCATGTTCCAGTTTCACTTCGATTGTATAATCTTTTTCAGATGTCTGTCCATCACTATTTGTACAGAAATATCTGAAACTTACCGCATATGTATTCAATTCGCCCGTATGGGGATCGTGCGCCCGTGGGGCGGTTATGCCCGTGAATTCCACCGGACAACGGAATTCAAAGTCCGGGGCCTCTTCCATATATGCCAGCCACATTCTGGTATTTTCGAATGCGGAATATACCCCGGGCGTGCTCCACATATAAACGGTGCCCTCCCTGTCCCATTTGCGCCGCATTGCGACGGCGCTGGGGATGATTTCATTCCTAGCCTTGATATATTCCTTGATAAAAGCCTGTTTGTAAATATCAATATTATCCGCGTTTGGCGTAAATGATGTCAGTTTGATTTCCAATTCAGCTTTGGGCTGTGTTGTCAGAAAGAAAACCTGAGTTTTGTCCAGCGGATACATCTTGACTAATGTTATGACAAGAACCACCACCACGACCAAACTGGCCGCGGATACAAAAGTCATCAATCTTGACATTAAAGTTGGCGGTTCAATGCTGTTTGACACGGTGCTCAATCTCTCTTGTTTACCCTTGTTTAAAGGATTGTAAAAGAAAAACGCATGGCCACGCAAGCGAAAAGTGAGATTAAAGACCAGAGAATAAAGACTAAAGACCAAATGTTGTCAAAATTGCATCAGCAATTTTGGTTTGGATTAAAATTAGGATTAGATTAAATACAGTTAACCAAGGTTTTGAGATTTACAATAATCATAAATCTGTTTGTAACGCAAACATCACATTTGGTCTTTAACTTAACTTTTCGCTTGCACTGGCAAGATTAAAGCCTTATAATACTTTCCGCTTGATTTTTAGTATTATTGTGCTACATTAGCGCGAGTTATTAATGTAAAACGGTGTTTTGGGCAGATGCGCAGCAGATTTCCAGATCAATGTGTCGCTGTAACGCTGGCGAGCTTTTTAGGGGCATAGTTCAACGGTAGAATATCGGTCTCCAAAACCGCGGATGAGGGTTCGATTCCTTCTGCCCCTGCCACTAAAACCAGGTGCCGACGGCAGGGTTTTGGTCAATCCTGTCGGACTGATGGGGATAAATGGATGAAAATCGGAAAATTTTATGAAGAAAATTATAGACTACATTAAATCAGTACGAAGCGAATGGTTCAAAATTGTATGGCCGGCACGTGATGCGGTTGTTCGTACTACTATCATGATTTTGGTCTTTTCTGGTTTGGCGGCATTATTTTTCTTTTTAATCGACAGTGCGCTGACAGCGGTTGTCGGATGGATTTTCTAGGGCCAAAGGGGAACACGAATGGAAGGCAAAATGCAATGGTTTGTCGTTAATGTTCACACCGGATGCGAAGATAAGGTCGCGCGCGGCTTGCGCGAACAGATTGATAAGCGCCGTTTGAACGCATTGTTTGGCGAAATTTTGGTGCCAACGCGCGAAGTTACAGAGGTTAAATCCGGAAAACGCGTCAAAAGCGAAAAGAAATTCTTTCCCGGGTATATTGTCGTCCAGATGATAATGACCAATGAGACATTCAGCTTGGTGAAATTAATGCCTCAGGTTGTCATGTTTCTGGGTCAAAAGAACAAGCCGATTGCGGTCAGCGAGGACGAGGCGCGCCGTTTGCAGAAACAAGTGGTAGAGGGTGTGTTCGTCACAGATGAAGTAGAATATGAGTCTGGGCAGGAAGTTCATGTTATTGACGGGCCTTTTGCAAACTTCAACGGCATTGCATCGGAAGTGGACAACGTGAAGCAGAAAATGACGGTTACAATTCTGGTATTCGGCCGCGAAACATCGGTTGAATTGGAGTTCAGCCAGGTTGAAAAGGTTTAGCAAATCTTGCAAAGCAAAATTTGCGGGAATAATGAAAGCGAAAGATGTTTTCATTTCAAACAAGATGCGGCAGATGTGCCAACATCGCACCGCAGACTCTGAAAAAAAATGGAGAACAAAATGGCAAAAAAAGAAGTTAAGGGGCTGGTTAAGCTAGTCGTCCCTGCAAAACAAGCAAACCCCGCGCCACCAATCGGACCTGCGTTGGGTGCCGCTGGTGTAAACATTGCGGAATTCTGCAAGCAATTCAATGACGCGACTGCCGATAAGGAGCCGGGAATGCCAATTCCCTGTATTATCACTGTATACACGGACCGCACTTTTGAATTTATTATGAAATTGCCGCCCGTGTCTTATTACATCAAAAAGGAATTAAAACTGAAATCCGGCTCTAAGAAACCAGGTCGTGAATTTGTGGGCACAATTTCTAAGGATGCCGTTAATAAAATTGCAGAAGCGAAAATGCCGGATTTGAATTGCTCTACCGTCGAAGCCGGTGCCAAAATAGTTGCCGGTCAATGCCGTTCTATGGGCGTAAAGGTGGGGGAATAAAATCATGAAAGTTACAAAAAGACAAAAAACTTGGGCCGAATTGGACAAGGAAAAGGTATATGCTTTGGCCGATGCTGTTGAAACGTTGCGCAAATTCTGCTCTTCGAAATTTGACGAAAGTTTGGAAATCGCGATTCGTTTGGGTATTGATGTATCCAAGGCAGACCAGAATATTCGCGGCATGCTGTCTTTGCCGCATGGCACGGGCAAGCATGTTCGTGTTGCCGTGTTTACGGAAAACGCTCAGGACGAAGCGAAAAAAGCCGGAGCGGATATAGTTGGCGGCGTGGAATTAATCGATAAGGTGTTGGGGGGATTCTTGGAATTCGACCGTGTTGTCGCTACGCCCGACATGATGCCGAAAATGTCCAAAATCGCGCGAGTGTTGGGGCCCAAAGGCTTGATGCCAAACCCAAAGTTGGGCACTGTTACAAATAATGTGGCGGACGCCGTCGTGACCGCAAAAGCCGGTCAGATTGAATACCGCGCTGAAAAAAAAGGCATTATTCATTGTGCTGTCGGCAAGATGTCGTTTACGACCGACAAGCTGGTTGAAAACGCAACCGCGCTGATTGAACAGTTGAAAAAAATAAAACCTTCTTCCGCCAAGGGACAATATATTGTGTCGTGCAATATTGCCACAACGCAAGGGCCGGGATTAAAGGTAGATGCGAAATAATTTCTGATTTCTGATTTGCCAAATTAAATCAGAAGTCGGCAATCGGAAATCAAGAGTTTCTGTCCAAGACTGATGGTGCCGGGCCTGTTTCCGGCTTAATTGCCATCATAGACAAAGAAATAAAATCTTTGGGGCAGGAAAAAGCCCCGTTCTGTGCGAACAGGACGGAAAGAACAACAAAAACGCGGGTCGTATTCATCAGCCGTTAATCTGACACGGCTTTTGGTTTCCGATTCGCGGTTCACAAAGGAATGAAGATGAAGCGCGAAGAAAAATCAGACTTGATTTCAGCGTTGCAGTCGTCATTGAAAGAAGCGAATGGTGTTTTCGTTGTCGAAAATCACGGTTTGACAGTAAAAGAAATGGAAAG
>JAIRLB010000062.1 GCA_031259745.1 Rickettsiales bacterium
ATCTCAATCGTAGACAAAAAGGGCGAGAAGCAGTTCTCTCAGAAATTGCCTTATGCGTCAATGCTGATCGTAACTGATGGGGATAAAGTGGAAAAAGGCACGAAAGTTGCGGAATGGGATCCATACTCGAACACAATCATTGCGGAAAAAGACGGCATAGTTAATTTTAGTGACTTGATTGAAAATGTTTCTTATCAGGAGGAAGTCGATTCTATGACGGGTATTGTTTCCCGCAAGGTTGTGAACTGGAAAACAATTACCAAGAAAGCGTTGAAACCAGCTGTTACCTTGGTTGATGAAAGCGGCGATATAATATCGCTGGGCGGCAAGAAGATTGCCGAATACTTGCTGCCGATATATTCCGTTCTGAATGTTGCGAACGGCGACAAAGTATCCGCGGGCGATGTGTTGGCGCGCATTCCGGTTCAAACAAAACGCACATCCGATATTACCGGTGGCTTGCCGCGCGTTAATGAACTGCTGGAAGTGCGTCGTCCGTCAAACCCCGCATTGCTGGCGGAAATTGATGGCATGATCGAATTGGAAGACGCAAAATCGAAAATCGTTATCCGCATAGAGCCCGAAGACGGAACGGCGCCGGTTGAATATGCGGTGCCTAAGGGGACAAATTTGCTGGTCCGCAGCGGCGATACTGTAAAGAAAGCGGACAAGTTGGTGGATGGTGATCCGGTTCCGCAGGATATTTTGCGCATCTTGGGCCAAAAATCGCTGGCAACCTTTATGGTAGAGCAGATTCAGCAGGTCTACCGCCTGCAAGGCGTTATCATCAACGACAAGCATATTGAAATCTTGATTCGTGAAATGACGCGTCGTGTCGAAGTCACCAATCCGGGCGATACCGGATTCCTGATGGGTCAGGTTGTCGACCGCATTGACTTTGAGGAAGAAAATGCTCGTATTGTGCGCGATGGCGGCCACAAGGCAGAAGCAAGCCAAGTGTTGGTTGGATTGACCCGCGCGTCTTTGACCAGCCGCTCGTTCATATCCAATGCGTCGTTCCAGCAGACGACCAAAGTGCTGGTGGATGCTGCGATTAACGGCGCAACCGATAAATTGGTCGGCATCAACGAAAACTTGATAGTAGGACGCTTGGTTCCTATCGGAACCGGCGCATACGTTCGCCGTGTTCGTGAAATCGCGCGCGATGAAGAAAATGCTGAAAGGCTGGCCCGCGAAGGCGGCGTTCAGCAGCAGCTGTTGGATATATAAAGGCGTGGGCCGAAAACCGCAAGCAGTAAATTGATTCGGCTTGCGGTTTGCGGCTCACAGTTCACGGTTTGCGAAAATGAGAACAATTCCTGCAATTTATTGTGATATCGATGGTGTGGTGACCAAAAAATTTGGGGTTGTCGTTAATAATTATGACGGTCGGGATACGCCGAAAGAAATCTTGGAAACCATGGGTCGCAACTTTGACCGCTTTGGCGAACCAAATAAAAATATGCTTCGCGTATTGGAAACTTTGGGACGAGATTTCACGATTGTTTTTATAACCGGCCGCTGGGCGATGGGTCAGGAAAAAGTAGAGGCGCATCTGAATTCTCTGTTGCCGAACATAAACAAGAAAGTTTTTTGCAAACCGCATGATTATCCCGCGACAACCGCGGAATACAAACTGGCCAAGATAAAGGAACTGGAATTGCAGGGTTATGACTTTCATCTGGGGTTTGACGACCACAGCGCGGTCATCGGATATATGCACAATCATGGCATGTTTGTCGCGCATGTGATAACTGATTAGGCGGCGAGTAAATTTTTCTTGCAAATATGCGATATTTGGCTAGAATATATAACCATAAATAAAAGGATTATAAAATGGCAGTGCCAAAAAGTAAAACCAGCAAGGCCCGTACAAAACAACGCCGTGCGCATGACGCCTTGTCAGTGATGCCGTCCGGCGTTTGCAAAAAATGCGGCGAAAAGAAACGTCCGCATCATGTTTGTCTCGCCTGCGGAACAAAATAATCACAGGGGCAAGGAACAGGAATAATGATTTTTCCTAGTTCCTGTTATTTGTTCCTTTTTTGATATTATGTCCGAAAATAAAAAAATTATTTCCATTGATGCCATGGGTGGCGACAAGGCTCCGAACGCGGTTATGGGCGGTATGAATCAATTTTTGTTCCAGAATGGCGAAGGCGATGTTTATTTTCATGTTTTCGGTGATGAAGATCGGCTTCGTAAATTGCTTTCAAAATATCCGCGCGTCTTGCGCAACTGCAAGGTATTTCACACCCCGGCTGTCATCAAGGGCACTGACAAAATTCGCGATGTTATCCGCAGCGCGCAAAATACCTCTATGTACATGGCGATCAAGGATGTGCGCGACGGTAATGCGGTCGCAGTTGTCAGCGCGGGCAATACAGGTATTTTGATGGCGTTGTCGAAATTGGCGTTGAAAACAATAGACGGCATATCCAGGCCTGCGATTACAACCATGCTGCCGTCTGGCGGCGGCGACCAGCGCGTCGCTATTTTGGATCTGGGTGCGAATGTGCGGTGTGACGAGGAAAACTTGTTTGACTTCGCCCTGTTGGGCAGCGTATATGCGGAAATAGTCGGCAAAATGAAGTATCCAAAGGTCGGCATATTGAATATTGGCGAAGAAGACACCAAAGGCAATGAAACATTGCGCAGATTGAATAAATTGCTGACCGAACGCAAAGATGAATTGCCTTACGATTATATTGGTTTCGTAGAGGGAAATGATATCGGCGGCGGAAATGTTCAGGTTGTCGTTACGGACGGCTTTACGGGGAATATTGTATTAAAGACGGTGGAAGGCACTGCGAAATTGATAAAACGCGTCATAATGGAAAATTTAAAAAAATCCATATTGGCTATTATAGGCGCGTTCTTTTTAGTCCACGTGTTCAAAAGATTAAAGCATAAGATTGACCCGCGTTCATACGCAGGCGCCGTGTTCTTGGGATTGAACGGATTTGCGGTCAAAACGCATGGAAACAGCGATGCGCTGGCGTTTGCAAATGCGATTAAATATGCGGCGGATTTATCGGAATCCGATTTCTATAATCAGATTAAGGAAACTGTGGACAAGCTGGCGCCTATTAAAAAAATAATAAGGAATAAGTTTGGCGCGGTTCTCGCGCCCTTGGGCGGCGAAACGCCGCCTCTGCGGGGAAATCAAACAAATATAAAGATAATTTCTTGTCAGTTGAGCCTTTGTTTTTAATCCTTGTTCCGTTAGTTAATATAGGCAAGTGCCTGCCGCAACCTCAAACGTTCCGGTTGAGTCGTAATAAGTCCCTGCGGGCAAAGTGCATGTGCCGACCGTGCCGTTGGAACCGGCGGTGCTGGTT
>JAIRLB010000087.1 GCA_031259745.1 Rickettsiales bacterium
GCGCTTTACCAAGTTCTGCGGCAAATTCGGCTTGGTTATCTGGGCGTCTTGGTCGACCTATGTGTTTATGTACCACAGGCCTTTGCTGCAGCACCGCACCCAGCAGTTGGAAGAAACCAAGGCTCTGCACGCCCGGCAAATCAGCGATATGCTGACTTATCTGAAAAAATACAACGAATTGGCGCGCGGGCTGAACGTTGTCGACGACAAGATTCTGAACACAAAAAAGCTGAGCGATGCCGAAAAGGCTTCTTTGATGAAAAAGCGCCTGAATATCTGGGGCGAACTGGACTTTTTGCAAACGCGCATTTCAAACGCTTTCGCCGATGCTGACCATGTGCCCGAATTTGCAAAGATATCCGAATTGTCCGTCGAATACGACCTGGTCAAAGCAGAAAATGAAGAATTGAAAAAACAAAACCAACAAATGAGCGAAACGATGAAAATCGTTGCGGACGCGGATAATCAGATTGTTGAAATGGTATCCAAGTTAACCAAGGATAAAACGGACGATTTGCACAAACAGTTGAAAAGAATCAACAGCGCCGTCGCAAGCCTGGGCCTGAACGAAAGCGCATTGGTTCTGCGCGCCAACAAATTCGGCAGCCAGATGGTCGGATCCATATTCAGCCCGATACAATTCGACGGCAACCCGGATCCAAAATATCGGAAATTGGCGGACAAGCTGGAATTATGGCACGGCCTGGCCAGACTCGACATCATGCTGCCGCTGGGCGCGCCTGTTTCCAAGGTTCGCATTACATCCGGCTATGGCATGCGCGAAGACCCGTTCGACGGAAAACCCAAGTTGCACAAAGGCATCGATTTCGCCGGAAAAATAGGCACGGAATTATTCGCGGTCGCGCCTGGCCGCGTTGTTTCCGCAGGAGAGCGCATAGGCTATGGGAAAACCGTAGAGGTCGACCATGGGCTGGGTTTTTCGACATTGTACGCTCACCTGTCCAAGATCAACGTGATGCGCGGCGATTGGGTCAGGACGGGCACGGTTGTCGGACTGGGCGGATCGTCGGGACGCTCGACGGGGCCGCACCTGCATTATGAAATCAGATATAACGGCGCGCCGTTCAACCCCTCTAAATTTGTAAAGGAATGATAAAATGCTGGCATTTACGAACGCAAAAGAAAAAACTTCGCCGACCATCATCGGCGCCGGATGCAATTTGACCGGCAATATCAAAACAAGCCATTCAATTCAGATTCACGGGCTGGTTTTCGGTTCCATTCACGCGGACACTGTCGTCATCGGCCGCGGCGGCAAGGTTGTCGGCAAGGTGATCGCCCAAAATTTCTTTCTGCACGGCACGATGGAGGGTCCGGCCTCGGTCGACACCGCGAACATATTCAATAACGCCCAGATGACGGGAACTTTGTCTTACCACACTTTGAATATCACGGGCAATAACGGCTTGGAATGCAAGCTGACCAAGAAAAAGGACAAGCAATAATGAACAAAGCTATTTCCAAGGTTTTTATCGCAGCCGACCACCGCGGCGTCGGATTGAAATTATATTTGATTGAAATGCTGGCCTCGGCCGGATATCGCGTTGTGAATCTGGGCGCGGACGATCCCGCGAAAATGGTCGATTACCCGGATGTCGCGCGCGCAATGGCCGATGCGATGATCGATGATAAAAACGCGCGCGGCATTATTGTCTGCGGAACGGGGGCGGGCGTCATGATCGCCACCAACCGTTTCCGACATATCCGCGCCAGCCGATGCGAAAGACCGGAACAGGCGCGCGATGACAGATTTCACGATGATATCAATGTTTTGGCTTTGGCGGCGGACGATATTGATATCGAGGCCGCATTCTTATGCGCCCAGACTTTTCTGGAAAGCCCGTTTGATGCGATAGAGCGCCGCATCCGCAGGATTGAGGAAATATCGTAATAGTGAACTATGAACAATTTGAAAGGAACAGGAGCAGAAAAAAACTCTTGTTATCTTTTCCTTTTTCTCCGTTCTCTGATATTTTCCCTGTTTCTTTGTTTTTTTGTGGACAAAGCATTGTAAAGCCGCTAAAATACAGCTTATAAATCATTGCTAATCCAAACCACCGATAAATATGTCGGTTTTTTTATTTTTAGAAATCCCAGAATTCCGCGACATTTTTATTTCCCTACTATGCCTAATCCAAAGGGTCGGTTGGATTCACCTAAAAAGGCAGAAAAATACAGATGTTTTATATTAACGGCAGCTTTATTTGCGTCCTTCGTTGCCATGCTTACAAATTCGAGTAGCGCGCTGCTGTATCCGTGCTCAGCAAATGCTGGTTATTGCAGCAAATGTTCCGGTACTTCCAATTATGGCGATCCATATTGCGTTAATAACAACGGCTGTGCCCGCTACGGGTGTACCGCTGGCAATCAAACTGTTTATGTTTGCAACGTATCAGGATGCAATGATGAATTATGCGCTGCAGCTGACTCTAACTATAAATGGGATGATGCTGCCGAGGAGTGTATTCTTTGCACGAACGCATGCAGTTGCGGGGAATGTTCTGGGGAATGGCGGGATGAGGGAACAGGCACGCAGCGATTGTATACCAGAAGCGTGACCGGAAGCTGCGATAGCTGCGCTGGCACAAATAGCTGCGGATGCTCCGGATATTCGGCCAGCAGCAGCTGGC
>JAIRLB010000027.1 GCA_031259745.1 Rickettsiales bacterium
GGTTGCCGCGGCGCGCGATGTTAATGCCGCTATGGCTGTTTGGCTTGATTTCTCACGGGTCACGGCCGTCCCGTCACGAACGGCAGCATCGGCGCCGCCGATGCAAAACAATGCGCAAAAAAGCAGAATTTTCTTCATTCCTGAGATTCAGTCTAGCAAATTTGCCGAAATCGTGTAAAGGAAAAAGACCAAATAAAGGAATAAGGAAAAGGGAATAAGTTGGGGCGCGGAAACCGCGCCCCTATGTCTGTTAACGACTTACTTGCCCCACGCCACAGACTCTTATTCCCTTTTCCTTATTCCTTAGCTGATGTCGGCCGGTTGCGGTCCACAAAAGTAATCCGCCCCTTGTCCAAATCATAAGGGGTCATTTCCACGCGAACCTTTTCGCCAACGTTGACCCAAATGCGCGCCTTGCGCATTTTTCCGCAAACGGTGGCCAAAATCTCGTGGCCGTTTTCCAATTTTACACGAAACATTGTGTTTGGCAGTTTATCCTCTACGGTTCCGTTAAACACAATAACATCATCTTTTGCCATAAAATACCCTTTGGGTTATGAAATTGATAATAAGCTGGCGGTATTAAAAAATCAAGAGATTTTTATCTGCTTGCACGAAAGCCTATTATTATGATAAAATTACATAAAAATGTAGGTGGGATTTTATGAACTTGAGACTTTTTTTGGCAGTTCTTTGCCTGATGCCGGGCTTTGTATTCGCGGCCACAGAAAGAGGCGGCGACGCCAGGGTCGGCGTGATGCGCGTATCTCAGGCTGCAAATCGCGGCGTAATCGCATCCAAGGGTATCGAATCAGATACTGAAACACGCGCCGCGCATGTGGCGGACACGGCAGAACCCAAGCCGGTCAAGGAACCAAAAACAGAAGCGGCGCCGCCGCCGCCATTGTCAAATAATTCCGCAACAACCGCAGCCGTTGAGCCCGCGGCTGATTCCAACTGCCGCGACGCGTATCGCGATTGCATGAATGAGTTCTGCCTGCTGGACGAATCCGAAGGGGCGCGATGCGCTTGCTCTTCGAACATCAACCAATCAAAGTCATTAATCCAAGACATTCAAAAAATTCAGGCTGAGGCTGAAAAGCTGTATACCGAAGGCGTCGAGCGCGAACAGCTGGGGGCCCAAGCCAAATTGGTTTTTGGCGAAAGCGAACAGGCCAGAAAATCTTCGCGCGCATCAGGTCTAAGCTTTGCCGAATGGCTGAGTTCCGATACAAACGGCAACTCGTTGGATGCGGACGCAGATATCGGCGACAACCTGCATGACATGGCGTCGGAATACTGCGCGGCCAAGTTGAAGACGTGCGCCGCATCCGCCGAGATGGAGAAAACCCTGTATTCCCGATCGATTGTCCAAGATTGCAAGAACTTCAACACATATCTGTCCGACCAAAAGCGCGAGGCGGAAAATAACAAGAAAATCGCAGAATCCGCCGTGCGCAAGGCGCGCCTTGAAATGCTGGACACAACCAACAAGTACAATCGCGGCGAATGCCTGCTGGCGTACAGATCCTGCATCGCTGACAAGGGCGGATGCGGCGCGAACTTTGAAAACTGTCTGGACGCAGAGCTGCTGGGGCGCCGCGCGAACGCCTGCGAAAATGTACTGGATCAGTGCATGGCCGTCAAGAATTACGTATTGCAAGACTGGGAGGCAGAATCAAAAATGGTGCTGGCGGACGCCGCCAAGTATGCTGATAAAAACCGCCGCGCAACCTGCTTTGCCAAGATTCAGGCCTGTTTGGAAGACGGATGCTCGACGCAGAGCAATTCCGCATGCCTGACCAATGTCAACGTCGCAGCCGGCGTCTGCCCGATTATTGACGAATGCAACGAAATCGTTCCGGGAATCAAAGCTTCCGTAAATGACAAGCTAGCTTACCTGCGCACCCAGTTCTGCCAGAACGACATCGATAAATGTTTGCAGGACAAATGCGGCAGGAATTATACCGCGCCGGAATGCCTGGGCAAAAAAACATCTGAAATAACCGCAATGTGCCCGCAGAAGATGTTCCCTTCATGCAATGGCGAAACTCAGTTCAAAATCATTGTCCAGGCCGCGCTGCTGCAAATGGATTACCAGATGCTGCAAGGCTGCGTGAATTATTTCAGCGAACAGCTGGGCGCGGTTTGCGGGACGGATATGTCTTGTCTGCCGAACGACGCGACCGCAGAAACATTGATGACGATTCCGGACACCGAGGCCGGTCTGGCCGATCTGCGAGCCAAAGTTCGCGAAGATTCCAAGACGGCTGTGAATGAATTCTTTAAGAAATTTGAAAAAGATGCCACTGTCGCGGCTTGCAAAGACAGCAAAAAGCCGACAGGCCGCGCATCCTTGGGCGACACAGTGTTCAATACTGCGAAACTGATTGCCGAAATCGGGGCTGAAAACCGCGCGTTGCGCCAGTTGGAAACCAAAATTGCGGAAATATCGAGAAAGCAGGATTTGGCCGCGGCTGAAAAGAACTGCCGCACCACCTATGAAGTGGAAAAACCCGACAAGTCCAGCAAGAATTACAGCTATATCAGAAGCGTGTCGTTTGAACCGAGCTTGCGCAACTGCCATGTATGCCGCATGCAGCAGGTCTGCGAGACAGGCGGTGAAAGCAAGGCGACCAGCGCTCTGAAAGCAGCGGGCGGCGGCCTGGCCGCCGGCGCGTCTGCCGGAACAATGATTACGCCGGGGTGGGGCACGGCAATCGGCGGCGCGGTTGGCGCGATCGGCGCGGGAATACTGGGCGCGGCTAGCGGCGGCGAACAGGAATTCTGCCAGGAAATCGAATCCTGCGAAGACGTCAATATGTAATAAGGAAAAAGGAATAAGGATAAAGCTATGAAGAGCTTTGTCGGGCAGAAAAGCGAAAAGTTTGCATTAAGGATTATTAATTTATGCAGACATTTGCACAATAAGAAAAATGAGTTTGTATTGTCAAAACAGATTCTTCGATCTGGAACCAGCATTGGCGCGAATTTGGCAGAATCGGACTTTTCTATAAGCAAAAAAGAATATTTGGCAAAGATTTACATTGCCATAAAGGAATGCTCTGAAACTTTATATTGGTTAAGGCTCTTAAGGGATTCAGAACTCATAAGTCAAAAAGAATTTTGCAGCATTTATCCCGAATGCGAAGAGTTGGGAAAACTGCTATCAAAATCTATAAAGACAATAAAAAAGACGGTGTGATAAAATGAAAAAAACCTTATTCATTATTCCTTTTTCCTTATTCCTTTGCATCGGTCATACCGATGCGTTTGCGGCGGCGCGCGCAAAGACCCAGTCCGCGATTCAAAAAGGGACGAATGTCCGCGCCAAGACCGCGCCCAGCAGTCTTTATTCCCAAGAATGTTATGATTCTTATTACGGCTGCATGGATCAATTCTGCATTCCCGACAACACCGATGGCGGTTCATGTTCATGCAGCGACGATAATGCGAAATACGAACGGCAACTGCAAGACATCACGAAAATGCTGACCGAGGCAAATGATATCAAAACCATCGAGGTCGAAAGAATAGAAGCCGGCGCGCAAGCGGATATTATTTTCAAAGGAGAACGAAAATATGACGAAAAAGGCAATGTCATATCGTCGACCGGAACGAGCGCCGAACAAGCCAAAGAACAAAGAAAGAAAGATTTGATGGCAATGTTTGAAACCGGCGCCGAAAATGAAGACATATGGGAATCCGATATAGAAAACCTGTCGTCCAAGACCGGCAGCGCGCTGTATAATTCCGCTCATCAGCTTTGCACGGACCAAATGCCGGATAGCTGTTCGAAAGACATGACGATATTGACCCAGATTTACTCTACCCAGATAAAATCGGATTGCAAGGCTTTTGAAAATATTTTGGCGACCAAGCAAGCATCGGCAGAGAAAGAATTGGCATCCGCGCAGTCGGACGTCCGCAGCGCATTGAAGAAAAGCTTTGACGAGGCAAACAAATTCGACCGCGGAACCTGCATGGTGGAATTCAAGAAATGCATGCAGACCGATGACGCATGCGGCAAAGACTGGACAAGCTGCGTGTCTACGATCGCATCAGAAAACATGCAGAATAATAAAACGGCCAGCACAGCCGGCACAACTGTCAAAACTGTCGTGAAATATGACATTACGGATTCCACGATGGAAATTTTGGATTCCAAACGCAATATTTGCGAAAAGGTTCTGAACCAATGCGTTGCCGTCCGCGACATGGTTTGGCCGGACTTTCTGCGCGAGGCCGCGCCCACCATCAAAGTCGCCGAACTGGCCGCGGAATCGAAAATGCGCCAGTCATGCCTGACCGATATTTCCGCATGCATACAAAAGGCCTGCAAAGACGATATCGTCGGCAAGGGGGTCGATACGATGGACGCCTGTCTGTCCAGACCGGAAATGGTACGCTCTTTCTGCAAGATTCAGATTGATACCTGCGAACGCATGGAGCCTTTGATCTGGGGATACGTGACGGACAAGCTGGCCGCGATGCGCGTTGACGCCTGCACCGCCGAGGTCAAGGAATGCTTTACATCCGAAGACAGATGCGGCGAAGATTTCAGCAACTGCATCGGCATGGATTACAATTACATTCACGATATTTGCCCATTGGATAAGCTGGTCGTCTGCAAGGCTAATAACCCGAAATTCTCGATGGACGATCTGGATTCCATGCTGATGGGGCTGTATTTGAACATTGACAATTCCGCGTTAGAGACATGCCAGGCCAAGGTCGATCAAAAGATGGCGGAAATCTGCGGCAGCACTACTGACTGCAACAAATTCGCATCTGACGACACAATCGGAACCGGGTCTTTGCGCGCTCAAAAAGACAACAACATATACCGCGTGACCGGAATGATTTCATTCGGCAGCATTCTGATGGGCGATTCCACCGGCAGAATGGTTGACAAAGGCGAAGAGCAGATAGAAAAGCTTGGCCCCGGTGAAATTGGCGTGCAAGAATATTTATCGCATGTTCGGGAAAAGAATTCATCTGTCGCGAATGCCGCGGGCATAATGTCTTCGATAGAAGAAGAATTGAACAATATCGCCGGAACAATCAATCGAACAATAGAAATGATCGAACAAGACCCAGAAATTCAATTCTGCATAAAAGGCCGCGATTTATCGCAAATAACAGGAAAGAAAGAAAAAACAACCGCGCGGTTTCCCAACCTGCTGACCCAGGTTAAAATGCAGATAGCAATCGCGGCGTTGCGCCAGGCAAACGACAACTATAATGCGAAACTAAACAAAGAAATCGCAGAAGCCACAAAAAACGCCTCGGCTGATCTGGCGCAATATATGTGTCAAAAGGTTGCGGAATCCGGGGCTGCGAGCGTAGCGCCGACAGCCGCGACAAATACGCCGCTGACGCCGCCTTATTCGATTTCGTACGAAGTGGGCGCCGGTTTGACATCCGAAGATTTGATGAAGGGCGGACACAGTTCGACCAGCGTCGGATCTATGGAATTCAAGGGCGGATGGAGTACCAAAGTTACAAATGACGGCACCGGAATCAGCAGGGAAGTCAGCGCGATATTCACCCGCGATACCAGAAATTGTCATATATGCACGGTTACATCCACAAAAAGCTGCCAGACAAAAGGCTCTTCCAGCTGGTTCCACAATAACAAGAGAATGGAATGCACTATGTCCGAACCTGTTGAAAAATGCGAAGACATACCGATGTAAAATAAAGACCAAAGAAAGGAATAAGAAAGTGAACAGCGAACAATTTTATGGTCTGGGCGCGGTTTCCATAACTGCAACCTATCACATCCTATATATTATCTGATTTTGCTCTTTTTCCTTATTACTTATTCCTTTTTCCTTTATTTGGTCTTTGGTCTTTTTTCCTTGAATTTCCTGAATAAAATAGATAAAATATATTGTACAATCCAAACGACCGATAAATATGTCGGTTTTTCTATTTTCAAAAATCCCAGAATTCCGCGACATTTTATCCCCCTATTTATGCCTAATCCAATGGGTGGATTATTTACCTCGATAATAATTACATCGATAATGTTGATTAACACGGCCGGTGCTGCAGACGCTCCCACAATCACAAATGTCACCAGAACAGGCAGCGATGATTCTGGTGATTATGAATGCACAGTAACAGAACGGTGCGCTGCCGGAACATATAATTCAACCGATGGATTCGTTCCATGTGATACTTGTGCCGATGGAAAGTATTCCAGTGCTGGTGCCACGAGTTGCTATAATTGTGACGCTGGATATTATTGCGCGAACGGGATCAGAACATCATGCAATGCGGGGTATACCAGTCCCGCGGGATCTGACGGTTCCGACGATTGTGCAGCCATATATCCAACTTCATGTACTACTTATACTCCCACAACCGCCAACAGTGGAACCACTTGGTCTGTTAGCGGATGCACCGGCGGTACTAAGAATATAACAGCATTCAGCGGTACAATACAATGCGCTACAAATGGTGAAACTTATGGTACAACTAGCACCCCCAGTGGCACCGGAGGAATGTATTGCTGGTGCAAGGCAACGAGCGTTACTACTACTGCTGCTACTACTGTTTCGGGCTCGTGGGTCTTCAACTTCGTCGACGGCTCCATAGATACTTGCAAGATGGATTGCGCTCACCAGTGCGTGGAAATGGTCCAGTACGACTACCTCTTCCAGTTGGCGTTGTTGTCGGGTCTTAGTATTTGATTGCCTGAAAAAGGAATAAGTAATAAGGAGAAAGGAATAGGGAAAAAGAACAAAATTAGGTAACAGGTGTAAGAAAAGCGCAAGCTGCGCTTGCAGCTTTTATAACCTGGGTCCCGTGTAGTAC
>JAIRLB010000042.1 GCA_031259745.1 Rickettsiales bacterium
CCTGGCATTCGGATGCGCGGAAAGACGTAAAGTCATGGTTGCCCAGCAGCCGCGCCGCAGCTGATTTCATCTTGCCTATATCCAAACCGCGCGGAATCCACCAGACATGCCCAGCATCCAGCACCGCCGGGGCGACGCGATTCAGAATGATATAGCGGTAATTGCGACGAATGCACGAAAAGCGCGAATGGAATTCATCCGACACTCTCTCGCAATCTAATACCGCAACCGGCTTCTCATTCAAGTAAAAGTTCAACGCTCGCATCACGGTACCGGCGTCAAATTCCCGCGCCAAATCAAAGTGCGCGACCATTGCAAGCGCATGCACGCCGGCGTCCGTCCGGCCCGCGGAAAAAACCTCAATCCGTTCGCCGCTGAATCTGAGTATGGCACTCTGCAATAAGGATTGCACAGAATCCCCCTGGGGGTTCGCCTGCCAACCGATTAAACCGGCGCCATTATATTCAAGGATCAGTTTATACCGCGACATTATGAAATCCATCGATTCTTACATGGTCATGACCATTCAGGAAACTTTTCCAACCCATGGGCTTTTTGCCCGCCGGCTGCACGGTTTCGATCACCAGTCGTTCATTTTCAACTCTTGTTTTCAATATTTTTATGTCCGTCCCGCCGGCCTTGGTGCGGCCTCCTATGCTACGAATTTGATCATGAATTTTCCGCGCCGATTTCGTCCAATCAATATCAGTGTCGGCCGTTGTGAATTTGCGCGTAAAAGATGGTTCGCCAACCTGAGGCGCGCCCGGATAAGCATCCGGATTTTTTAAATAATCACTCAACATATCCGCGGATACGGACGATACTTTCCCCTCTATGTCGGCATTAGTATCGTTTTCGCCGATTTGAATCTCGCGCATCATACGAATACTTCCGGCATCGACTTCATCGGACACATCCATCAGACATACGCCCGTTTCCGTGTCTCCGTTCAGAATGGCGGTCAGTATCGGCGACGGGCCGCGATACTTTGGCAGCAAAGACGGATGCAGATTTATAGCCCTGGCGGATGACAGGACATCATCGCGCAATATCACGCCATAAGACGCGACAACGATATAATCCGGCCTGTGATTATATTCTCTGATATTCGTCATAACGGGCAGACCGAGTTTGTCGGCCCAGACATGCACGGGGGATTTTTGCAGCCCCATCTTACGGCCCGCCGGCTTTGGCGCGCGCGTAAATACGGCCAGAACTTCGTGCTCACGCGCGGCCCTGTCAAAGACATGGACAACCCACTCGCTCGTTCCCATTAAAACCAATCTGCTCATTTTTTGTATCTCTTTACCTTGCGCATCAGCATTTCGCGCCGAATTGGGGACAGATAGTCGATAAACAGCACGCCGTCCAAATGATCTATTTCATGCTGGACGATACGCGCGGGATACCCCGACATCAGGGCGCGCATATCATGTCCGTTTTCATCCGTCCATCCGACTTCGACAGATTCGGGACGCGATACATTCGCATAGACCGGCAGACCGTCATTGCCCAGCAGGGACATGCAGCCCTCTTCCATTGTGCGCATTTTCTCTGATCGGACAAGAATGGCTGGATTTATCATTTTGAAAACCTGCTTGTCATCAGGATTTGTCATAACCAAAAATCTTTGCAAGACGCCAACCTGGGGCGCGGCCAGGCCGACGCCTTGCTGGCCATTCATAATATTAACCATTTCGTCCAATGTCATTCGCAGTTCGGGCGTGATGTCAGCCACAAGGTCGCATTTCTCGCGCAATATCAGATCGCCGCATAATCTTATTTTCAATTTATTCATTTGAATCCTTGTCAAATTATCTCTATACTGATTTTAACAAAGGAAATTCAAATGACAACTTATATTTTGCTGATGCTGGGCGTTATTATCATACTTTTGGTTGTATTATTGACCAAGAAGCATACTGTGGATTTGTCTTCCATTCGCGAGGAAAATTCGCGCCTGCGCGAGGTGCTGGCCAGCCGTCTGGGCGTTTTGACCCAAAACGCCCAGGAACTAAAAGTCATCAGCGGCGATATTTCCAATTTCAAGAACATTCTGATGGGGAACAAGCAGGCGCGCGGATCATTCGGCGAACGCCAGCTCGAAGACTTGGTCGCCGATGTCATGCCGCCGGAAGCTTATGAATTTCAATCCGTTTTGGAAAACGGCGTGCGTCCCGACTGCGTGATCAAACTGCCTTACCCGCCGGGCGATATAATCATCGACAGCAAATTTCCGCTGGAGTCCTTTGCTAGAATGGATGAAGACGGCGCTGCGCGCAAACAGTTTGAACTGGATGTCAGAAAACATATCGACGCCATCAGCGAAAAATACGTCATTCCTGGCAAGACTGCGGAAAGCGCCATGATGTTCATCGCGTCAGAATCTATTTTTGAAACGCTGCACCGCCAATTTCCGAACACTGTGGACTATGCCGCGCGCAAAAAGGTGTTTATTGTGTCCCCCGCCACCCTATGGGCGACATTAAATACAATTCGCGCCGTTCTGTCAGATATCAAGATTAAACGCGTTGCCGCGCAGATTAAAAAAGAGCTGGATTTGCTGCTGGCGGACTTGTCCCGCCTGTCTGAGCGCGCGGCAAATCTGCAACGCCATTTTATCCAGACGACGACGGATATCGACCAGCTGCAAACATCTATAAATAAAATCGCGCCGAGAGCTGAAAAACTGAAAGAGCTGGATTTTGGCGAAGAATGAAAAAATTCTTAAAAAACCGCCAAATTCCATTCGAGGGTCGATAATTCTGTATTTGCGTCGATTTTTCCATATAAAATTAAAAAACCTATTATTGACAAAGTTTTTTACAGCACATAATTATATAGTTCAATCGGGAGAGATTTTTGCAGGAGTTACATGATAGCCATATTATGTCAATATCTGAATATATGAAAGATTACCTTGAAGGAAATATAGCCTTTGCCGATGAGGGTAAATTATTCGAGTTCGTGCAAAATAATCCGATTTAAATACACCAAATCTACGTGGGCGATCTTACCATAAAGATTATAAACACGGCATTTGCAACCGCAAATAAGCATGGCGTTAAATTTCATTTCAACCATAAGCACGAATGAGATTATGGATATCAATCCATGGGCGCTTACGATTATATCGCAAAATTGAAGAATATTTCCAAAAGAAGTGACATTTCTTTTTTCTATCATTTAACATAAATTATTCCCCGAGACCTTTCGACAGGTCAACAAAAGAAACGATTACCAAAGTACTAGAGTTTATCACGCACCCATTGATCCAGCATAAGCAAAACAGAGTTAATAACAAAAGCGAATTTTTGGAACTACAGAATCAATGTCAAAATAATCTTGTGGAAATTGTCTGCAAGAATTGTGCGCAAAGACATAGATCTCGTTCATTTATACAGCAGTCAATCAATAAATCTAATATCGCCATTGTTTGTCGAATACAAATACCTGCTGTTCAGCGACGATAAGTCTTCAAACCGGTTGCTTGAAGAACTTCACCGACTTTATGGTTACAAGAGAAATACGAGAATCGGGCGCTGCCCGCAGGTTACTTATATGTACGCACAGGAAATATGTCATGCCAAGAACGGGCGCATAAATCGTCACGCTCCCAATAAATGCGAAAAATTTCTCTATTTCATAGAGCCGGAATACGACTTGGATAAAATGACAGAAAAATTTAAATCCATGCGGATTAAAAACCAGCATTCGCGATAAGATTCCACAGAAATCAATCCTTGCGCATTCCTGTTTTCGAATCAATCCAGATCTGCTCGCCCGCCAATTCCATTAACGGCAGATCGGATTTGCTGTCCGAGTAAGACTTGACCAGGCGCGGAATAAATTTATCGCGTTTCGCCCATTCATCCATTGCATTGACTTTATGCCTGCCCCAGCAGAAAAATTTATATTTCCAAGGCTTTTCCTTGTCCATAATCGAACAAATGACGCTGTCAAACTTGATGTCGCTTACTAAAAACGGAATCAGATAATCCGGCCCGGCGGAAATCAAAATAACCTTATTTCCGGCCGCGCGCTCGGCCGCAACCTGATCTTTGGACCAGCCGAAGCGTTCCATTTTATGTTCTTTGATAAAAGCTGGGGCAAGCTTTTTCACCATGTCCGGCGTCAGAAAACGCCGCATGGCCTGGCGCCACCAGATACCGCCCGGATTGAACAGACTTGCCATGCCAGCCAGCGCAACCAGCGGCAAAAACAGCCACGGGCGAACGGAATGCCTGAAACAATATTTTCCGAATTCCATATTTGCATCCCTCGCGGACAATGTTCCGTCAAAATCAAATACTACCACATTCGCTTTCGTCAGCATTTATTCCTCGCTTTATTATAATGCAATATCATTGTATCAATCTTTCTCTTGTACTTCAATTTTTATATTGCTATATTGGAAATGTCATCAGGTGTTCTGATGATGGGGTATAGCAACCCTTCTTGTACGCAGGCACATGGCGTAAGTATGTGTGTTTTCATGCTCCAACCTCCCGGTTGGAGGGTGTCTGAATATACAGAATAAGACCACTATTTACAAGATAGTTGCTAACCTCCAACCACCAGATTTTCCGGTGGTTTTTTCATACGGCAAAAAAGGAGGTCGAATTGAAGAAATTTCTAAGAATCTGTCTTGCAGTATTTATTATCGCATTGAATCGCAATAATGCATTTGCCGCCCTTTGTCCTGTTGTGAGCTGTGACGATGTAATTGTACCAACCATTCAAGGATGTAGCTCTTATACCTGTTACAATAGTGGCTATGCTTCATGCAACACATGTAATAGCGGATATACGCGTATAAACGATGGTAGTAGTTATACAGGAAGTTGTACTTTTACGTATTATTATTGCAATAATGACTGCACCGGCTGCTCAGACTGCACCGGCGATGCGGATTGGAGCGCGCATAGTACCGGTTATCAAAAGAAAGTTACTAGAAGCTGCAATTGCAATACATGTAGTTCTTCAACATCATACCGCTGCGCGGCGGGGTATTACGGCAGTTCTGCAACAGGAACCAGCGGATGCAGCCCATGTCCGACCGGCGGAACCAACAACGCGGGTGCAACGGCTGTAACCGAATGTTATGCGTCGACAACCAGCGGCACCGATGCAACCGGAAGCTGGGAATATGATCAAACTTGTTATTACTCTGAAACGGAATGACGCCTATTAACTTTGAATTTTATTTCATCACTATTTCTTTTTCGAAAGACGTGTCCTTAGTTTTTCTATGACAAAGAACAACGCTGGCGTCAGCGCGAACGTCCATACCAAGGACGCCGTCATGCCACCAATCAGAACGGCGGACATAGCTGTCTTCATGCCATTGCCCGACAACAGCTGCGGCAGCATGCCTGCGATAATCGCGATGGATGTCATCAGGATCATAGACTTTTTGTCGACAAGCTCGGTCCACAAAGCCTTGACCGGGTTTTCGCCGGACGCAATCCTGTTAACAGTCGGCTCTAATATCAGAATGTTATTGTTCACAACCAGACCGACTAGCATAATGATGGACAACATCGCGGCGATGTTCATAGACGCGCCGGACAGGAACAGCAGTATGAACACGCCCGCAAATGATGTCAGAATAGATGTCGCGATCGTAAACGGATGCGCGACGGAATTCAAAATCGCAGCCAGCAACATAAATGTCAGAACCACAGCCAGCAAGAAAGTTGAACTCATTTCATTATTGGTTTCCCCCTGAATTTCAGACATGCCGCCGAATTCCGCGCGATATCCGAATTCCCAATCGATTTTGGCAATTTCCGATTCTATCTTCAACTGGACGGGTCCCATCGTGGACTTGCCGATATTGATATCGATTTCAGTCAAACGATTCTTGTTGATTCTGCTGATGTTCGACGTCGCGTGGCCATTTTCTACAACACCTAACTCCGACAAGGGAACCAAACCCTTTTGAGAGTTGACATAAACATTGTCAAATATTTCCTGGTTCTTGAACGGTCTTGCGAATTCCAAAATAATCGGATATTCCTTGCCTGACTCTTTATACTTGTAATTGTCATTGCCGAACAATGCCGTGCGCAACGAGGATCCCGCATAGGCATTCCTGACCCCCCAGAAATTCATCTTTTTATCATCCGGGATAAATCTGATTTCCATCCCAGGCTCTTGTTGCGCAAGCACGGCTGACTGCACCTCTGGAATATTATTGATCGCATTCAGTATCTGTTTCGCATACGCTTCGCGTTTGGCGTCATCTTCGCCAAAGATATGCAAGACGATGTCGGAATTAATCCCTGCGCCCGCCATGCTTTCCCCGGCTTTGATCTGTATTTCGGCATCTGGAATTTCTGCCAATTTCGGCAGCATTTTTTGCATAAGGGCCTTGTCTGAGACACGCCTTTCTTTATCAATCAGTTTAACCTTTACAGACATATTCTGCAATCCGCGTTCGCCGATTTTTACAGAAGTCGCATTTACTTCTGGAAATTCAGCCAATTTTTCCTCGATCTGTCTTGCAATTGATTCAGATTTGATATATGTGCTGCCCATTGGCACGCGGGCCGTGACTGTAATTTCATCAACATCAGAGCCCGGCTGGAATTCGCTTCCCACGAATTTCATCAATGCTGCGGACGCAATAAAGACAATAATTGCAATACCCAACACGCGCCAAGGGTGTTTTGCTTGATAATCGAACCATCCGCGGTATCCGGTCATGAAGTCTTTGCGGGACGCATCGGCTTCTTTCTTGGCCCGCGCTTCTTTGAGCTTTTCGTTTTTGATATTGACACCCGTTTTTTTTGACGGACGCAGGAATACTGCTATCATCATAGGCGTCAATGTAAACGATACCAACAAAGACAACAACGTCACATATACGATTGTCATGCCGAACTGATTCATGAATTGACCCGCAATGCCACCCATGAATGCCAGCGGCAAGAACACCACAACATTGGTACCGACACCCGCCAAGATAGGCATAGCCACTTTTTTGGTACTGTCAATCGCGGAATCTTCCGGAGATTTGCCCGCGGCCATTTCCTGCAACGCGGATTCGATTAAAATAATCGCGTTTGAAATCAGCGTGCCCAACGCGGATGAATACGCCAGCAGGGTCAGCATGTTGATTGTAAATCCGCTAAGCTGCATAAAAAAGAAACCAGCTATCAGAGACGCAGGAATAACCACAGCCGCTATAATGGTCGAGCGCCAGTTCTTGGTAAACAACATCAGAATAATAACTGTGAACAAAATACCCATGATGATACCCCAGATGGTATCATTTGTTTCATCAGAAATCGCAGTGGATGTATCTGTTACGATTTTCATTTCAGCGCCTTGGAAGCGGGATTCCAAATCCTGTTGGAATTCAGGCATTTTTTTATTTAGAGCTCTGGAAATTTTCACAGCATTGCCATCGGACGATTTAACAACGGATGCGATGACGACATTTTCACCATTATAACGAGCGCCTGTTTCAATATCGCGTGCAGTGTCGGTCACAGTCGCGACATCGTGCAGCATAAATTTATCGCCTTCGACGGTCGTAATGCGAAGGTTTTTAATATCATCAATATTTTGGAATTCTCCAATGAATCGAACGGCGGACGAATCGGTCAAGCTTTCCAATTTGCCGCCTGGTACGTTCAGATTCCGATTTCCCAGCGCCGATACTATATCCATAATGGTGACGCCGCGCGACGCCATCAGTTCCGGGTTCATTTCGATACGTACGGCGCGTTCTTCGCCACCAAACACAGATACGCTTGCGATGCCTGGGATTGCAGTAATCCTGGTAGACAGAATATCTTTCACGTATTCTTTCATATCACGCAGGTTTGCCCCGGTCAATACGATATCTACCACCGACTGTTGCAAAATATTCAACTTTTCAACAACCGGCTGTTTCAAATCGTCCGGGAATTCGGATAAGATTGCATCCAATTTTGCTTTGATTTCGGAAGATTTGTCATTCACGTTGACACCCAAGTTAAATTCGGCCATCACAAAGCCGCCGTTTTCAAAAGCCTGGGATGTAATTTTCTTCAATCCAGACACCTCGGATATCGCGTATTCAGCTTTTTTAATTACCTGGGATTCAATTTCAGCAGGTGCGGCACCGGGATAGACAAAGGTCGCCGTAACCATAGGAAAATCAACCAAAGGCGTACGTTCCACATTCATCTTTGGGAACGACACGATGCCCAGCGCTATGAAAAACAGCACAAACATAATCGTTGTGACAGGCCTGCGTACAAAAAACTTTAACATTACCCACTCCTGAAATTTTTTAGAATCTTACT
>JAIRLB010000012.1 GCA_031259745.1 Rickettsiales bacterium
TATGTCTTTTTCCACGGATGATATTCAAATCACAATGGAAATAAAAAGAATCTTGGAAAGTATCGGTATAAATTTGTTCGATCATTTATTGGTTTCTGGCAACATTATTTATTCCGCCAAGAACATGCTTCTTATCAAATAGGCTTGAAACATTAATTTGACATTTATTAGTATAAAAATTTATCTACTGTGACTTCCAGCATTCGTGCTATTTCAAAAAGTTTGTATGCAGACAGTGAATTGCATACGGCTTCGTATTTCTGCGTTTGCTAGAAAGTAACACCGATATATTTCCCATTTGTTTCAGACCGATTCCACCTCTCAAACGATGATGCCTGATCGCCTCGCCCAGCTGTTGGTTAAAAACTTCTTCTTTCTCATATATTTTATATCCCATTTATCTCTCTCCTTTTTTATAAAATACAAAACCCGTTGAAATCGAGGCGGGTAGGAGATTCAAAAACTACCAGAAGATAGCGTGCTTATTCGGCGCATGCGCCGAATAAGCACCATCCACACTAAGGTGAAGGTTTTATAGTCTTCTTCAAGGACTCTTCCGGGTGAATTCCATAGCAGGCAACACGCCTGATTGCCGTTAATTATACAACATTTTTTCAGAAAATCTATCAGTTATTTGCGGATATTTCTATTTGCCCAGGCTCCGCAGCTTGACACTTTTTGTATTTATGTTATAATTATAAAAATATAAGAAAGGATTTAACATGCACATTTTATTAACACTACTTTTTCTATTCATATTGATATCGATTGCGGTATTTTTAATCTATGTTCCGATAATGATTGCAAATTCCCGCGGAATCACAGGTTCTAAAAAAACAACCATTGCAATTCTGTCTTGGCTGGGCGTGTTTTTCGGCGTAACGTGGATTGTCGCGTTGGTTCTGTCCCTTGTGTGGAAAGGGGACGCATTGATAGATTCAAGCAATCTGGATAAGTTGGAAAAACTTGCAAAACTGTACAAAGACAAAATCATTTCCAAACAAGAATACGAAAGCTTAAAATCAAAAATCATATCTGAAATGAAAGACTAACCCTCCTCCGTGCGGAGGGTTTTTAATTTGAAAAGTTTAAAATGGAATTCAATATCATCCTTGTACAATTCAGGCAATTTGCGAATAGAATTTGGTTATTCAAATCATAAATCGAAAATCAGGAATCAGAAACTAATTATTATTCCCTTACGCAATCTAGATTCCACTCCTTGGGATGGGGGCCGCCGGATAGCGGCGGGGAGAGTTCTAATAAAGGAAAAAGAAATAAGCTGGGGCGCGGAATTCGCCGCCATGTGGTTCATGAATCCGTTCCTTTTACTTACGATTCGTCTTATTTCGCAAACAGTTTTTCAAACGCCCTTCGATTCACTTTTACGGGATATTCTCGCATAAGGAATGAATTGTAATCTTCCATAACTTCGCGTGCCGCAATGTTATGCGATTCTTTGCGCAATGCTGCTATTTTTGCCGCATCTGGTTTAGGCGCGATTTCTTTCTTGACGCTGACCACATAGAAAGCGTCGGCGCCCGGCGCAATCGCGTTGGCGCCGATTTTCTGGTTGAATGCCGCAACCAAGACATCCGTTGGCGCGCCTTGGGCTCGGGATACCATAACATCGCGTTTGGCGCCCTTGAAGTCGCCGTTTTTATTCAAGGCGATAAGCGATTCGTTTGCCGCCAAGTAAGCTTTCTTTTTCCGCTCTTCCTTTTTCCATCCAGCAATCAGTGAATTCTTTACAGTTTCAAATTTTGCCGTATGGGCCGGATTAATATTCTCAACAAGAATAATGACGAATCCCTGCGGGGTTTCGATCACCTCGCTTTCCGCGCCTTGGTCCATGGAAAAGATTTTAGAAAGAATTGAATCGGTCAGCAATGGATCAACAGGCCTTTTGTCTTTGGAAAATGCTGGCAATGATACAAACTTTGCGCGTGTTTTTGCCGCCGCCACGGCCATTGATTCGCCGGATATTATTGCGTCTTCCAGTTTTTGCGCACGGTCAAAACCCGCATCATAGCTGTCCGGCTTGTCCATGGATGCTGGCACCAAGACATACGATACGACCCTTGTTTCAGGATTTGTTTTCGGATTTTTTGCGTAGAATTCGCGCAGCTGGGCATCCATGGGATTGCCGGCGTCAAAGCTGTTGAATTTCACTTCCAGATAATCTATCTGTCTTGTCGCATAACGGGAATCATATGCGGCCTTGATCGCAAATTCAGGGACATCCAACGAAACGGACGCAGCCTCCAAAACCATAGATCGTATTATCTGGCTGCGCAGATAGTTCGCAAATTGCGATTCCGTCCAGCCGGAATTGCTTAACACCGCATCAAACTTTGCGGCGCTGAATCTGCCGTTTTCCTGAAATTCCAAAAAATTTCTGACTTTGTCGGCAACGCGCTTTTCAGTCACATAAAATCCTAAATCTTTTGCGCGGTTTTCGACCATAAGATTATTGGTCATTTCCGTCAAGAGACTACTATGAAATGAATTCGCATAATCAGGATCCGTATAGATCCGCTTTTGCTGCTCGCGGGTCAACTGCGCAATCTTACGAGAGCGTTCCATATTGAACTGGCCGACAGAGATGCTTTCGCCGCCTACCGTTATCAAAGAGGGCTCGCGAGCAGCGCCATTAAGAATCCATTCGGCGGCGCCCCATCCGACGAAAGAAAATGTCAAGACACCGATTAAAACCTTTGCGACTGGTTTTCCGGACATATCGCGTAAATATTCTAGCATTTTTTCACCTTTTGGGTTATCCTAGCAAAACATGATTGCGAAAATCAAGAAAAACAACCATAAAAGGAAATTAGAATGAAAATAATCGCAGGGAATTGGAAAATGAACGGCAGCCGCGCCGGATTAGAGGAAATGATAAGCGCCTTGGAATCTGTTGATACAGAAAATACGGTCGTCATCTGTGTGCCTTTTACAATGCTGGGTGCGGCCCGTGGCAAGACCGCATTGGGTGCCCAGGACGTCAGCGCACATGACAAAGGCGCATATACGGGTGAGGTATCCGCCAGAATGCTGGCCGAAGCGAGTGCGAAATACGTGATTGTCGGACACAGTGAACGCCGCCAATATCATAAAGAAACAAACGACATAGTCAGGCAAAAAGCCGGGGCCGCCCTGGCCAACGGCTTGGTTCCGATTATCTGCGTGGGGGAAACCATGGAAGAGAGAAAAGCTGGTAAAACAATGGATGTTATCGAATCAGGCGTTCGCGAATCCGTTCCTTTTGATACGGGCATCATTGTCGCATACGAGCCGCGCTGGGCAATTGGCGCGGGCCTGACGCCGACATCTATCGAAATCGCCGAGGCCCACGCATTAATTGCAAAAACCTTGGATTCTATGGG
>JAIRLB010000049.1 GCA_031259745.1 Rickettsiales bacterium
TTTAGCATCAAAACTGTCCGATGTATCCAAGAAGATAAAAAAGGCGAAAACGGTTCAGACGATAGGTGCGGTAGCCAGTGTAGGCAGTGCGGTGACCAGCGGTGTGCAGAATATAAATGCGGTTGGCGAGAAGAAGGGGTTGAATCTGGCGTCTGACATTACGGCCGGAACCGCCGCAATAGCCAGCGGTGTCGGCATAGCTCTGGCGGCATCCGCAAACAAAACCATTTTTGATGCCGAAAAGAAATTGTTCGATTGCATGGAATATCTATGGTGGGATGAAAACGAACATACGTATGCAGCGCAGTTAAAGCCAGAGAAATGTTCCGCTGGCCAGAAATTGGTTGATAATAAATGTATTGATTGTTACCAGAAAAACAATCGGGTCGGATATGTTGATCCTGGAGTAACTTGCAAGCCAATTTGCGAGAAATTTTATCAGCCGAGAGATGATGGCGCATTTGATTGGGCGTGCGTGTATGTCGGCATAACAAGCAGTGCCGACTATGTGGAGTATTGTCAAAATAAAGCAACAAAAGAATCTTGCGAATTATTGTTTAATGGACAAGATGTTAATGAAAAGTTTAAAGATACTTTGAATATGACAAATGGTACCACAGGAGTAGTCGATGATTTAACTTCTGCAAAAAGTAAATTGCAAAGCTACATGGATGGGATTGCGAAGCAATATGGCTCGGCTGGCGGTGCATATTGCAAGTTGGATTCTGGGAAATACCTAGTTTATGCTGGGTATGATAATAAACATGGAAGTCTTCAAAGAAGCGGTCCATCATTATCAGGGACCATGGGAATATGTTTCTGGAATGGCGGTAAGTGTATTACAAATACGTTTATAGACGATAGTGGTGGCCATTGGAATCCCGAAATGCCAAGCAATTGTATATCAGCATATGGAATATGATATAAGAATCCGGCGAATGCCGGTTTTATTTTTTGTAATATGTCTGCAGGATTTTATACGCCTCGTTCAGTCTGGCAAAGGCTGCGGATGCGTTCTTTTTGTTTTTTGCGGTGTCCGGATGCAATTCTTTGGCCATCGCTCGATATTTCACCCCGATTTCGCGCCAGTTCGCGCTGATCGGCAGATTGAATGTTTTCAATGCAGCGACAATCTTTGACGGCATGGATTTTGGCTTCTGGGACATGTCGAAAATCGCGCGTCCTGATATGAAGCCGTGTATGAAGCTTTCATATTCCTTTGCATCTTTGCGGGCCGTTTCATTGTCTTTTAACGGCGCGCCGAATGTTTGCTTTTCCCAATCTGCCTCGATCTCTTCGGGCGTCATATTGGCGTAGAAATTCCAATTCTTGTTGTATTCAGCCGCATGATCCTGGCAGAAATACCAGTGGTCTTTCAAATCGCGTGATTTGGGCGCGCGGCAGGTTCCAGCCTTGGTGCAGCCCGGATGATCGCATTTTTTTATCATAATTTTTTTCCTGATAGCGGATGATGCTGTTCAACGGTGTCCCGCAATTGCCGGGGCAGCACATGGGTGTAAATTTGGGTTGTCGAAATGTCTTCGTGCCCCAGCATGGTCTGAATCGCGCGCAGGTTCGCGCCGCCTGCCAGCAGATGCGACGCGAATGAATGGCGCAGGACATGCGGGCTGACCCGTTTTGGGTCTATGCCGGCCAGCACGGCGCACTTTTTTAGTATCTTGAAAAATCCGTCGCGCGTGATATGTCCGGTTTTGCTTTTGGATGGAAAGACATATTTTACACCCTTGGTCTTGGGCGCGTCGTCCTGCGATATGTCCAGCCATTTGCCCAGGGCGCTTTGCGCCGATTCGTGCACCGGCACCAGGCGTTCTTTGGCGCCTTTGCCGTGAATCAGCAGCTTGTTGCCCAAGAGTGCCGTCATAGGCAGCCCGCACAGCTCGGACACTCGCAATCCGGATGCGTAGAGCAATTCTATCATTGCGCGCAGGCGCGCAGAATTCTTAATATCGCCGGCCGACGAGATCAGCAGCTCGATTTCGTAGGCGGATAAAAATTTAGGCAACGTTTTTTGACGTTTCGGCAATTCCAGCCCCATTGAGGGATTTTCGCGAATAATTTTCTCCAACATCAGGAATTTGTAAAATCCACGCAAAGCGCTGGCCTTGCGCGCAACAGAAGAAGGGCAAACCGGCAGGTTTGCCAGAAATGATCGCAACTGCGCTGTTGTCGCCTGCTTCAAATCCCCAATAGCGTTTTGCGCCTGGACAAGGTCATTGCAATAGCTTTCCAAAGTTTTTCGACTGCGGCCTTTTTCAGCGGACAAGGCTTCTAAAAATATTTCGATATGATTCATCAGAACAGAACGATCTCGGTTGTATGACGGACGGCAGGAAATGAGACAATCATCAATATCAAAACCATAGCTATGACCGTCCAAGTAATAATTTTATTGCGCGTGGTATTTTTTTTCTTTAATGGCATTTTATGTTTCTCCCTATGCTGTGTCAAAGCTTGTGATAAACACCCCGGTTGCGGCGATAATAATCAACGGCGGGGCAACCACCGCCAGCAATGCCGGCAATGCGCCCGTGGATCCCAGCGCATTGAACATATTTGTCATGAAGTACAACGCAAAGCAGGTGATGATTCCGGCCCCGAACTTTATCCCGAAACTGTAATTGCGGCGCTGCCTGGTCTGCGAGAACGCAACCCCCAGCACAGTCATGGCAATCATGGTCAAAGGCATGAACAGCAATGTCCAGAACTGGACCAGGTGAGTGCGGACAGGGGCGCCAATCCTGCCCATCTTTTCAATAAAGGCCGGCAGCGCCCAGAATGAAATCTGGCTTGGCTGCAAATATCTATCCAGCACCGTCTTGGGATTCAGCAGGGTATCGGCGTGCCATTTGGATGTCTTTTGATGGTTTTTTAAATTCCAAACCATCGCCTGTCCGGCGTCCAGACCGTTGTCGGATAATTTGACTTCTTGCGACTCTATGCGTTCGCTCAGCTTGAAATCGGGGGTCTGGATAAATATGGTGGCATCCTTGAATATCAATGCATCACCGGTAACGCTGACATTTTCGGAATGCATCGTTATGAATCCCCTATCGGAAGATTCACGCAGCCAAATGGCATCGTCCACCAATTTCAAGCTGTCTGCGCTGATGTTTTTGGACGACAATCCCACCGAATAGGGATTAACCCCGGCGGTGGCCAGCACGCCGATAAAAAAGGATGCGATCAAAAATGGTTTGGCAGCTTGGTAAGGCGACAGGCCCGCGCCGGATACAATGATGTTTTCGGTTGATTTGGTCAGCTTGTAAGAGGCGAACAACGTTCCCATAAACACCGACAGCGGCAGGAACAGCGGGATATATCCCATCAAACGCACCCATGCTTCCATCAAAGCGGCTGCCGCCGACTGGTGCGAAGGCAGCCTTTCCACAAATGTAATCGCGAAAATAATGCCGCAGACAACCAACAGAACAGTTCCGATGCCGGAAAAAAACCTGCCCATTAAAAATCTGGTCAAAATTCTTGGTTTAAGCATAATTTATGTATGTAATTCAGAGCAGTATAGCTTGTTCAATTGACAATTGCAAAATTAAAATATAGGTACTACAATGCAAAAAAACATTAGGATTACAGATATGGAAAAGAAGCCGATTTCGCGCGCCGGTTTCGATGCGCTTTTGAAAGAACTCAGAAATCTTCAAGAAGTTGAAAGACCCGAAGTATTAAAGGTTGTGCAATGGGCGCGATCGCTTGGGGATTTATCTGAAAACGCGGATTACAGCGCGGCCAAGGAAAAGCAGCGCATTATTGACAAGCGCATTCGCTTTATCGAAGAAGCCGTCGCCAACGCGTCCGTAGTTGACGTCAGCAGCTTGTCCGGCGACAAGGTTGTCTTTGGCGCCCACGTGGTCGCCGAAGACCAAGACGGCAATATCATGCGATGCCGAATTCTGTCAGACATAGAATCTGACGGCAGGCAGGTTATTTCCTGCAAGTCGCCGGTGGGCCGCAGCATGATCGGAAAATGCGTGGGGGATACCTGCGTCGTCCGCTTGCCGGGCGGCGAACGGGAATATGAAATTCTGGAAATAAAATTTAAAGAATAAAGGAAATAAAATGTCGGTACGCGTGCTGCCAGATTATCTGATAGACCAAATCGCCGCCGGCGAAGTGGTGGAACGTCCCGCCAGCGTGGTCAAGGAATTGGTTGAAAATTCGCTGGATGCCGGCGCGGACCAGATTATCATAGATGTTGCCGATGGGGGCCGCACATTGATCAGCGTTATTGACAACGGCATTGGCATGTCGCGCGCAGACTTGGAAAAAAGCATCACGCGGCATGCCACATCAAAGCTGCCAGATAATGATTTGATGAACATTAACTATATGGGATTCCGCGGCGAGGCGCTGCCGTCCATCGCATCGGTATCCGATATGACAATCGATACTCATAACGGCGCCGAGACGCATGGATGGTGCCTCGATTGCGCGTCCGGCGACATAAGGCCGTCTTTCTGGGAAACGGGAACGCGCGTCCGCGCGTCCAATTTGTTTTTGAAAACACCGGCCAGATTAAAATTCCTGCGCACCGACAGGGCGGAAATGATGTCCGTGGCCGAAGTTGTGAAACGTCTGGCGATGGGCCGCCCGGATGTCGGATTCACGTTAAATAACCGCTGGCGTTTTCCAAAAGGTCAGACATTAGAGCAGCGCATTGTTTCCGTCATGGGCGAAGAAGTCCGCGGCCGCGTGCTTTCGGTGTCCGAAGCATCCAATTCGGGCGGCGTTTTATCGCTGCATGGATTTATTTCCGAACCGACATTCCGCCGCGCGTCGTCGGTCGATCAATATTTGTTTGTGAACCGGCGGCCGGTCAAGGATAAGATCCTGGTCGGCGCGCTGCGCGCCGCATACATGGATGTCATGCATGCGCGTGAATTTCCGGTTGTCGCGTTGTATCTGGAATTGGATGCGCGATGCGTCGACGTGAACGTGTCGCCCGCGAAAACCGAAGTCCACTTTTTGGAACCGTCGCGCGTTCGCGGATTTATCATAAAAGCGTTGCGCGCCGTCTTGTCCAGAACAATGGCGGATTCCTTTGCCGCAAGTCATAATAATGGCGCAGGGTCTTTTGTACCGCCGCCGCATCAGATATCTTTTCTTAATGGGATGAAGAATGGCGCCCCTGCTGTGCATGAGAAAACTCCGGATTTTTTTAATATGGAAAATACCGGGGAAAGGACGGACTTTGTGCCGGCGGCGCCAATCCGGATGGAAAGCTCGGCGTATGAAATGCCGCTGGGGCGCGTCATTGGCCAATACGGAAATAAATACATCGTTGCGGAAAGCGGGCAGGGCCTGGTCATCGTCGACCAGCATGCCGCCCATGAAAGAATTGTTTACGAATCCCTGCGCATGCATTCCGTCAAGGTACAGCCTCTGCTGACGCCGATTGTGATAGGCATGAAGCCAGAGCAGGTCGGCGCCGTTTTGGATATCAAGGATGAAATGAGGAATTGCGGCCTGACCGTCGACCGGTTCGGCGCGGACAGCATCGCCATCTTTGAAAAGCCGGCGGATTGGGATTTGGAATGGGAAAAATTGCTGCGCGATGTCGCGGACGAAGTCCAGGCCTATGGCCATTCATCCCAGTTGCATGAAAAACTGCATTTGAAGCTGGCTAATTTTGCCTGTCATCATTCCGTGCGCGCCGGCCAGCGCCTGGATTACGCCCAGATGAACGCGCTGTTGCGCGATATTGAAAATACCGAGCGCGCCGGCCAATGCAATCATGGCCGCCCAGTCTATAAAATCATAAAGATGTCCGAACTGGACGGGTGGTTTGAGAGATGAGTTAATAACAGACAATCCGCTGAACCTATAACGAAAGCTCCGAGTCGTCAATTATAAACTTTTCATCGTCAATCAATAGCTTCTACGAATAATAACAGGTCTCTGTAAATTTCCAATTTCCCGTGGTATCAGTGCCGTCGACCGGCGAAGCATAGCAATCAGTTTGTTTAGAGGCACCCGCATTGCTGGTGCCGCCGGTCGGGCATTGCGTGCATCCGCTAGTTCCTGTTGTAGGACTGCCATAATACCCGGATGCGCAGCGATATGATGTTGAAGAATTACAAGTATTACAGCTGCAAGTTTTGGTAACTTTCTTTTGATATCCCGTACTGTGTGCAGACCAATCCGCATCGCTGTTGCAATTGGAGCAGCCGGTACAATTCTGCTGGCAATAATAATAACCATAATCACAATTTCCTGCGGATTGCATTCCTCCGTTTGTTCTTGTGTATCCAGATATGCAAGTATCGCACGAGCAATGTGTTCCATCGCCATAATAGTTAAGAGACGAGCATCCCTGTATATAGCAATTATCTTCGTTTACAGGGGCAATACTCATGCATATCGTTGCAATTGCGCCACTGCAGTAAAAAGCCGCTGCTAAGGCGATTAAAAACATGTTTGATTTTATCATCCTAACTTCCTTTTTTCTATGAATGAAAAACTGCCGTAGTTAAAGGTGGTTAGAGGTTAGCGACTATCCAATAAATAACGGCGGTATTCGGTACATTCCCACGCCCCCCAACCCAAAGTTGGAGCAATGCATGCATAACACTGCATGCCCATGTATTGGAAAGGTCGCTAAACCCCGGTCGCGGAAACACCCCGCGGCAATCAAATTATATCTTAAACAATGCATTGGCACAAGACATAATTTGCGATTGTAAACATATTGCTGTTGACAATATCTTTTAATTTTATAATAATAATAGCGCCGTTGGAGGCATTCCTGCGGCGGGGTGTGAGAACTCCTATTATTGTGCGTCGTGAAATGCTGGCGCGCTGGACGCGTCGTTTTTGTTGTCGCGACGATAAAAAACTCCCGACTCTGGTCGGGAGGGCTTGCGGAATAAGGCTTCGGCCAAATACGCGGCACAATTTCACAATAATTGTTCTCAACCTCCCGACCGCCATTTTCAGGCGGTTTTGTTAAAAAATAAAAAAGGTGTTTATAATGGCGGAAAAAAGCAAATTGTGGTTGATGAAATTGGCCTCATTGTTTCTAATGATGTTTTTTTATGTGCGAGATTTGGCAGCGACGTGTGAAAAAAATTGCTCGTATGGTTGTTGTCCCGAAGAAACCAATGTTGCGTGTGATGTCACAGGCGGCGATTGCAAGTCAAGCAGCATGGTTAATGTATATGGCACAACATGCTATCATTATGACGGATCAGCCGAGTATTCGGATAGCGCTGGGACATACAGGTATTCCGGCACCTGTATTTTGTCATGCGATGAAAATTATATTACAGGCACGCGGGTGGAATGCAACAGCTATGCACCAATATCGCGTATTTATGGTTGCGGCGCATGCAGGTCTAGTCAAGGAAGTGGTAATTGCTATACGACCTACGAAGAATAAATGTTTGACAATGACAATCAGAATATCAATCAATTGTTTCGCGGATTGGCATGAAAACGGAATCGTTCGATTTTGCGATGTTATGTCTTCGCATTTGCCGGCCTGCGTAAAGTCGTTCGATATAAATATCATAAGCCAAAAAAGCATCAAAGGGTTCAGATGCGAATGCGGCCCCGGCGGCGTGTCGGCGTTCGTTCCAGATAATTTCAATGCCTGCCTTTTGTTCGGTGCGGTGGCCAGCACGGCACTGGGTTTTTTGCGCGGCGCGCGCGATGCGATTGTGGAATGCAATCGCGAGTTCATGATGCCTTTGGCCGAGGAAATTCGTCACGGCATCGCCGGCTCGAAATTGATCGCGGTAATGCACAGCAATCCCGGAATGTCCGAAAAAGAGCAGCTGATAGGCCATTATATGCCGCAGTTCGCGAGCCGGCCGAATGCCGCGGCATACCGCCGCGCCGACCATATAGTCTGCGTGTGCGGCGCGCAGATGGAATATTTGCGAAAAGCTGGCTGCGAAACGCCCGCTACATTGATTTGCAACGGGGTGCCGCGGCCGCGGTCGATTGCGCGCCACTCAAACGGCGGGCCTTTCCGTTTCATATTCACATCAGGATATGTCGCGTTCAAAGGGTTTGGAAAAATAATCGCGGCAATACGCAAAGTTGCGCAAATGCGCAACATACAGGTGGTCGTGGTTGGCGGCGGCGCTGGCGATCCAAAGCCGGATACCGGTGATTTGCCGGTCGTATTCACCGGGTTCATCGCTTCTTGCAAAGAGGTTGCCAGACTTTGCGCGGAAAGCGACTGCGCTTTGTTTGCATCCGTTGCGGAAGCATGCAGCTTTGCCACGATAGAGGCCATGTCCGCCGGCCTGCCGATAATTTCAACCGATGTGGTCGGCCAGCGCGAAATGCTTGAAGGCGGCTGCGCGTTGCTGGTGAAAATGAATCCGGATTTGACAATCGATGCGGACGAATACGCGGCCGCAATGCTTCGCGTCATTGACGAGCCGATGCTGCGCATGCGGCTTTCGGCTGCCGCTTTTGCCAGATATATGGCGCGCTATACGGCCAAAAAAACGATCAGGGGGCATCTTGATCTTTATCGCAGGCTGCTTAAACATCATCTATAGCGTCTGCGGCTATTCACTATTGACTATTTGTTAGTTTTTTACTATTCTTGTTCCCATAATCAAAGGAGATTTGCATGAATACAGAAATCGTGGAAGTAGTTGGCAGCGCGGGGGCGGCAGCGCCAAAAAATGATACCTGGGGATTGGTAGCATACGGTCTGATTGCCCTTGCCATTATTTATTTCTTTATGATACGTCCGAACAAAAAACGCATGGCCGAATATCAGAAAATGCTGGAATCCTTAAAAGTCGGCAATCGCGTCATGGCCGCCGGCATTTACGGAACAATCAAAAAAATAAACGAAAGATACATAGAATTGGAAATTGCGAAAGGCGTTGTAATCGAAGTGAACAAAAATGCCGTTGCGGGCTTGGAACAATAAAAGGGCGGGGAAATGTTTAAGAAACTAGCGATCATTTTTGCCACGGTGTTCGGCGTGCTGCTGGCTGTTCCCACAATGATGCCGGAAAGCGCAAGGTATTTCCCTGCTTGGATTCAGCCGATTCCGCTGGGACTGGACCTAAAAGGCGGCGCGCAGCTGCTGTTAGAGGTGGATACTGATGTCATGTTCCGGGAAAAAGGCGCGCAGTTGTATGACGGTACGCGCGCGGCGCTGATTAACCGCGACAAGGGCGTTATACGTTTCTCGGGCCTGCGAAACGCTGATGGCAAAGTGTCTGTGGTCATCCGCGATCCTGTTGACGTTTCGCGCGCCAAGGGGCGCCTGAAAAGCGAGCTGGGCGGCGAAGCGGATATAGATTCCGACGGAAATACAATCACGATTTCCTATTCCGATAAGCAAAAGTCGGAAATGGTCGGCGATGCGCTGGCCCGCAGCATAGAAATTGTCCGCCGCCGCATTGACGCGCTGGGCACCAAAGAGCCTTCTATCCAGACGCAGGGCGGGAAGTACATACTGGTGCAGCTGCCGGGTGTTGATAATCCGGAAAGAATCAAAGACCTTATCGGACAGACCGCAAAGATGAGTTTTCATCTGGTGAACGAAAGCGTGACGCCAGAGCAAATCGCATCCGGGCGCGCGCCGGCCGGCACCGAATATCTGCCGCTGAATGATGCGCCGGGACAGTTGATTCCTGTGTATTCGCGCATAGAGGTGTCGGGCGAATCCTTGAGGGATTCCCAGGCAAGTTTTGACCAAAACAATATGCCGGTTGTAACGACCGCATTCGACACGACCGGAGCGCGCAAGTTTGCCAAAATGACGACAGAGCATGTAAATGAAAGGTTTGCGATCGTATTAGACGGCAAGGTTTTGTCCGCCCCAACCATTCGCGAGCCCATTATTGGAGGCAATGGCCAGATTTCCGGTGGATTTACATTGCAAGGCGCGAAAGACATGGCCGTGTTGCTGCGTTCGGGCGCGTTGCCGGCGCCGTTGGCGGTCGTCGAAGAACGCACGGTCGGCGCGGGTCTGGGCGCGGACAGCATTGCCGCCGGCAAGCTGGGGTCGGCAGTCGCGGTATTGCTGATAATGTTATTCATGCTTTACTATTACCGTGGCTTTGGAATTATCGCCAATATAGTGCTGCTGGTGAACCTGGCCATGATTGTCGGCATTTCCGCATTATTCGGCGCGACGCTGACACTGCCCGGCATAGCGGGCATCGCGCTGACGCTGGCAATGGCGGTGGACGCGAATATCCTGCCGTTTGAAAGAATGCGGGACGAGATCCGAGAGGGCGTGCCGACGCTACGGGCGGTCGAATCAGGCTTTCGCCGTTCCACCAAAACAGTATTGGATGGCAATCTGACCAATCTTATATGTTCTCTGATTTTGTTCCAGTTCGGCGCGGGCCCAATACGCGGATTCGCTGTGACTTTGTCCATCGGCGTCATCACGACATTGTTCACTTGCCTGTGTCTGTCCAAGGTAATCATAGACTGGCACATGGATGGAAAAAACAAGAAAATCGGATTTATCAAATAAAAGCAAGACAAGGATAAAAACTATGCAACTGAAATTTATGAAATACAGAAAGCTGTCCTACTGGGTTTCGGGAATCCTGGTGGCTTTGTCTGTTTTGTCTTTGGCCACGCGCGGGTTGAATTATGGCATTGACTTTGCCGGCGGTATTTCCATGGAGGTAACCGCGGCGTCCAAAGACTACACCATCGACAAGATGCGTCATGATTTGGCTGAATTCGGGCCAGAGCTGCAATCCATTGATAATGACAAATCCATTTTGGTTCGCGTTGGCCTGCCCAAGGGCGCCACCGACGAGCAGCAGAATCAGCGAGTCCGCGAAATCAAAGATATGCTTGGCGAAAAGGTAATCTATTCCCAAGTTCAGATAGTTGGGCCGAAAATCGGCGGCGAATTGGTCCGCGGCGGCATCTTGGCGATTCTGGTGTCCTTTGTTATGATGTCACTCTATATCTGGATTCGATACAAGGGCGGATACGCCGTGGGATCGTTCATATCGCTGGTGCTGGATTTTGTTTTGATGTTCGGCTTTTTCTCGGTGGCGGGCTTGGAATTCAATCAGACGTCCATCGCGGTCATACTGATGGGCATCGGGTATTCCATTAATGACAAGGTTGTGAACTATGACCGCATTGACGAGAATATCAAAAGATATCACAAAATGCCCATGACGGATTTGGTAGATTTGTCGGTCAATGAAATGATGCGCAGAACAATCATGACGTCGGTATCCACAATCCTGGCGATGATCGGCTTGTATCTGTTCGGCGGCGGCATGTTAAAGGATTTCTCTATTGCGATGACGTTTGCCGTCGTAATGGGAACGCTGACCAGTATTTATATCTCAAACGTTGTTTTGTATCACTTCAATTTGCGTGAAACAGATTATTGATAAGGAATAAGGAAATAAGAATATGGAACGCAGGAAAGTTTTTACATTGAAAATTAAAAATATAAGAAATGTATTATTCCTTATTCCTTTTTCCTTATTACTGTCCTCTTCTCTTTATGCTGCGGAACTTTTTCATGAAGACGAACCCGTTCAAATGGGTCTGAATGTGTTTGATGTGTCAAATGCTTTTGCCGATATTTACAGAAAATTGGACGGCGTCAAATGGGCCGGCAAAAACATTGATATAGCAATCGAGGCGTTGGAAAAAATTCACGCGGACGCACATATCGCCGCAACAGACGAGCGCATCGTTCTGGTGTGGCGCGATTCAATTGTCGCGAATTACCCCAGGCCAAAGGCCGGCGATTGGAATGGATTTGGCCAGATTACGACCGCTCTGGTTGTAAAGCTGCGGGCTCTGGTCCCGGAATTCGGCCGCGCATCGGAAAGCATAATGTATCAGACCGTTGTGGAGGCGCTGATGCGCGGCATTGATGAAAACGGCCGCTATGTTTATTCCAGGGCTGCCGAGATTAATGAAGACGGCCGAATCCTGACCAGCGTCGGGTTGGAGGGGGCCCGCGATGCGCGCGGCAATTTCCGCGTGACGGGCATTTACAAAGATTCGCCCGCCGATACAGGCGGGATAAAACAGGGTGATCTGATTACCAGGATTAACGGCGCGCGCGCGTCGGACATAGAGGTTGCATCAGTCTTGTCCGGGTTTAATTCGGGGACTTTGAAGCTGACAGTTTTAACGCCGGGCGGCGAAAAACAGGTAGTCTTGCGCCGTGCCACAATCGTTCTGGCGGACGCGGATATCGTTCATCGCTCGGATTCGGAAAACGGCGGATTGCTGGAAATTATCGTTCATAAATTATCCGACAGTTCCGTGTCGATTGTAAACGAGGCATTGGCGAAGTATCCCGATGTCGCGGGCATTGTTCTGGATTTGCGCGGCGCGATCGGCGATGACGAGCGTGCGGCCGCGAAATTTGCCGGGCTGTTTATCGGGCAAATTCCGGTCATGCGCATTGTTGAAACCGCCAAGGCCGAAGTTGAAATCGTCCCGGGTGGCAATTCCGTAACCGATGCCCCGGTTGTTGTTCTGATATCCAATATGACGCGCGGCACGGCCGAGGCGGTTGCGGCGGCATTCTATGAAAATGCCCGCGGCATGTTGATTGGCACGCCGACCGCCGGCAGCGCGCGAATCGCAACCAGAATTGATTTGGAGAACGGCGGCGCGCTGGAACTGTTGAACAAGTCCGTAAAGACAGGCCAGGGCAATATGATTGACGGTCGCGGAATTTTTCCGTTGGTCTGCCTTTCTAATATCAGGACTGCGGAACATCAGGGGGCTTTTTTCCTGAACGTCATCAATGGCGACTTTCGCGCCAAGGATTTTAATAGAGATGTGAATATATCAGCCGATACAATCCGCAAAGGCTGCCCGACAATTACCAGTGGCGCGGACGAAGACATCTTGTCGACAGCCGTATCGGTAAAGGTTTTGACGGACAGAAAAATCTATAATAAACTGTTGGATGAATTACAGGAATAAATCAAATATGTTTTTAAGAAAAAATAATACGTTAAAATGGAAATGGATAATATTCGCTGCCGCGCTGACGATTGTTTTGTGCCTGTCCGGCATCTTTTGGTTTGACAAGCCGTTGCTCTTGTTCTTTCGTCAATTTGATTTGTTCGGATGGCATGCGATAGATGTGGTTTTCGCCGCTAAAATCTGGCTGGTCGCATCTGGTGTTATTGCGCTTGTAATTTTTATAAAAAACGCATTGAAATCAAAGAATAAATCAGAAGAAGATACAATCAAGTTTAATATAAAAAAAATAATTGCCAATTTTTTGGAAAAATCAAAAGGTAATTACAGTTTTTTAATATTTTGCTCTGTGTTTTTTGCCGATCTTGCAACCGCGGCCTTGAAGTTTGGTTTCGGGCGCCAAAGACCAATATTTTTCGAAGCGCTGGGGCAGACGGGTTTTTATCCATTGACTTCTGAATGGGCGTTTAATTCAATGCCTTCCGGTCATGCCGCCGCCAGCTTTGCGGGATTGGTTATGATCGGAATGCTGTTTCCGAGGATCAAATGGGCAACATGGACAATAGCGATTATTGTCGGCGCGTCCAGAATCGCATACGGCGCGCACTGGCCAAGCGATATTATACTTGGGGCCTTTGTCGGCATGCTGTCGGCGGACATTGCCAAAAGCTTCTTTTTTGCAGACAGAAATAATTAAAATGGATATTGCGCAAACGCTGATTGATAATCTGCATACAACCACTATGGGCGCGCAGCGCGTGCGGCGCAATATGAAATTGGATTCGTCGCTTGATGTTAGTCGATGGGCGCAACGTCTGATCGCGAATGCGCCGCGTGATGCGATAACTCGGCGTGGCAAAAATTGGTATGTTATATATAATAAAAACATTTTGACAATCAATGCGCGCACTTATACATTAATAACCGCGCATAATACGGAGAAATAAAATGAAAAACGCGATTATTCTTCATGGAATTGATGATGCTGTCGAAGATATTTTGGCAATGCCAAACAGTCCGTCAAATTCACACTGGTTTCCTTGGCTGCAATGGGAGTTGATAAAGAAAGGCATACTGGCACAAACGCCCGAAATGCCACGCCCATACTTAAAAGATATGAATTATGACGAATGGGTCGGCATTATCGAACAGTTTCAAATTGATAAAAATTCTATTTTAATCGGGCATTCGTGCGGGGGTGGTTTTTTCTTGAAATACCTGTCCTTGAATCCGAATATAAAAGTCGGTCAGTTGGTCTTGGTCGCGCCTTGGCTGGATACGGAACAAGATAGCCCGACATTTTTTAATAATCTTTATTTAGATCCAGATTTGCCCGCGCGTGTTGGTCAAATAGATGTGTTTTTATCATCTGATGATATGGATATCATAAAGATGTCAATTGATAAAATAAAATCAGCATATGACAATATAATTAAATATCACGATATGGGCAACAAGGGCCATTTTTGCGAAAGGGACTTAAAATCGAAACAATTTCCAGAATTATTGGCCGTTATAAAATAATAAACAAGCTCCCTTGGTTTCCATGGGCTTTTTTTTGCACCGATTTTGTGATAAAATGCATCCATGGCCAATAATGCGAAGTTTTTGCCGGAGCGCGTTTCCGGCGCATTGAAGAATCTTGCCCTGCGCGGGACGGGGGCGGCTTTGCTGCTGCTGGGCGCATGGTTTGCCTTTGCCTTGATATTTCACGACCCTTATCTGGACGGTTTTGCCGCGACAAGTTCATTCGGCGCGCAAAGCCTTGTCGATAATATTGTTGGATTCCTCCGTTTCGGCATTGGTTTTATCCCGGCCTTGTTCTTATTTTTATGCTTAGCGCATACGGGATTATCTTTTGTTATGAACTGGTTGGCCGAACGTGCGCCAGAATATAATTTATTGCGTGGCTTTATCGCTGTATGTTCTGGCTCCGCGGGCCTCGGCGCAATGGCGCCGTCCATGTCTTTGGGCGGCATGGCTGGCAGCATTGCTGCAAATGACATCAATTGGTTGCTCGGCGGTTGGACCTTCTTGGCGGGAATTGTTTTTTTCGTGATATTCTTGTTGATGGCCGCCAAGCTGCTTCATATAGGGCCGGGCGATTTGCGCGCGCTGATTCGCGCCTTATACAAGACGATTGTTTGGTTGCTTTCTCTGTTCCATTTGATAAAGCCGTCAATATCCGAAAAGTCCGGTGAAGAGGAATACGAAGAAGACGCGGATGAAGAAAAGACAGCCAGACGGGCCGCGCGCAAAAAGATCGATACCGCTGCGGCAAGGCAACAGCTTGGGCGCGGAAAAAAATCATCCGGCGCAGGGAATAAGGAGTATGAATTGCCGCCGCCGGAATTCTTGGAGAAATCCGTGGTGAGCAAGGCATTCATTACACCGGAACTGAAACGCAACGCGGCGGCCCTTGAAACGATTAGCCGTTTTTCAGCC